>JBBQPY010000106.1:0-18809 GCA_038216735.1 Chthonomonadales bacterium | reverse complement strand
GCTGGTGTCCGTTGGTAGCAAACTTGGTTGTTGGGCTGTCGGTCAATGGTGTACTCATGGGAGAAATCCTGTTCTCCGCCCTGGCGATCTACACTATTTCGTGTACGGGATTTTGTCTCACCCTATTGTGGCACACAGGGGTGCTGATTCAGCATCTAAGTCGTGTACTGAAGCTGAAAGGAGTATTCTCTCATGAGTATTGTGATCACGCTTGCTCCTGAAGAGGAGGCGCAGCTTCAGAAACTGGCAGAAGAGAGCGGTGAGACCATCGAAGAGACCGCCATGAGATTGATCCGACTCGCGCTCTCACGCCAAATGTTACCTCCTGACAACTCTGATCTGCCTGAGAAATGGCGCGGTATAGTCGGCGCTTTTCATAGTGGGGATGGTTCGCTCTCACAGGACACCGGCAGAAAATTCGCGGAGGGGATGGAACAGAAACGACGCGAAGGGCATCTCTGACGCTTGCCAATGGCGGGGCTGAACCGAAGCGGAAAGCAGTTGAATTCTTGTCAGTTGTTTCGTTTCAGAAGGGAAAGACGACAGGTATGTCACTTACGATCACATTGCCGCCCGCTGCAGAAGCGCGACTGGAAGCGGAGGCAAGAGAACAGGGCATCGCTCCGGAAGCGCTGGCGCTGCAAACGCTTCTAGAGCGCTTCGAGCCTGTTGCGCATGACGGAAATGGCGCGTCTCGCTCAACTCCGCCGGAGCAGGAACTAGGACTGACAGAAGAGTGGACTGCTGCGCAGGAAACCGAGCGAGAAGCGCTGGTGTCCGCACTTCCCGCTGAGTGGCGCCAGTTTATCGGCAAATACGACAGCAGTTTGCCGGAGACCGATGAACAGAAACGCGAGCGCGAGAAGGTGTGGGAAAGAGCGGGAGTGTTTGGCGAGATAGTAGACGAAAAGTATCGCAAACGGGATTTAAGCTGTGACGCCAATCGATGCTGGTCCGCTCGTTGCATTGTTGGATAAAATGAGAGACAAAATCAACTCCGCTGCCCCACCCAGTTTGCCAGACCGCCTCATCCCCTATCAGACCATCTATGTGTTCCTACTTTGTATACTTATGCTCTGGTTTGCTCTGACCGGGAATACTCAGAAGATCCCTGCCCCGCACAAACCGACACGCGTTGTACTGATTGTGTGCGATGCGCTGACCTGCGACGAGCTGCATGATCCGAATCTGCCACAATTGACTGCTCTCACGGAAGGCAGCACGGTCGGTCTGATGAACTGCGCGGTCGGGAGCGCGAAGACTCCCGCCTCCGCCGTGCTGACGATCGCGCTCAGTCAGCAGGCGTCCGCACAGCCCTCCGATGAGATCGATACCGTCGCGGCACTGAGACGCTATCCGAATGCGCCAACCCTGGGCGCTTTGCTTGCGGGAGCTTCTCTGCTTCTGCGCGCAGTCGTCTGCGGCAGCGCGCATACGGAAACGCCACACCTTCGCGCCGCACTGCTGACTGCCGATGCGAGTGGCGCGATACAGGGCGATCTGAACCTCAGCCTGAAGGACATAGCTGCCCCGTTCGGAATACGCGACGATATTACCCACCTTGCCGAATATGCCACACTCACCGACGCCGATCTGATGGTGGTCCAGCTCGGCGACACGGCACGTGTCGAGGCGATGCGCCCGCTCCTCACCGAAGCCGCCTATCACACTGCGCGTACTGCTGCGCTCAAACGCTTCGACGCCTTTCTCTACCTTCTCATGGCACGACTTGATGCCGAAGATCAGCATCCCGATGTCCTGCTCGCCTCTCCCTACTCCCCGCCCGACGATGCCCGATCGACAGCGAACGGCAGTCGGCTGACACCGCTCCTTGCCTTCGGTCCCGACTTTCCCGCCGGGCTTTTCACCTCGCCGACGACCCGTACGCCGGGTCTCATCGCCAACACCGATCTCGCGCCGACGCTGCTCTCGCATTTTGGAGTGCCGATTCCCGCATCGATGGTCGGTCGCCCGATGCGCATCCTCGCCGATTCCACACTGCATATCGATAGCTCGCAGCGTATTGCGATCCTCCGCCGCATGGATTATGTGACGACCCTGAATAGGCGGACGACCTATGGATTTATGCCGCTTCTGGCGGCGGTCTGTTTTCTCGTGACGCTGGCGGGTATTGCCGCGCACCGCAAAGGCGGTTCTCGGCTGTCTCGCCGGTTCGCTCCTGCCCTGATATTCATGCTCAGTCTGCCGGCCGCGCTGCTCTACGCGCCGCTGCTCGTGCCGCCGACGCTCTGGGAATACTGCCTGCGGATCCTCGGCTGGATGCTGGTTCTGACAGGGGTATCTTATCTTCTCGCGAAGCTTTTACGGATTAGCGCACCGCTCTCCACAGGCTTGATTGGTCTCATTTGCAGCACTGTCGATATTCTGATCGGCCAGCCGCTGCTGAAGTTCGCGCTGCTCAGCGATTACCCGCTCTCGGGCATCCGCTACTACGGCATCGGCAACGAGTATCTCGGTGTGGTTCTCGGGTTCGCTCTTCTAGGCGGATTTATATGGCTGGACGAACGCCGTGTTCCGCTTCCAATAGCGAGGCAATCTGTGAGCAGCGCGGAGCATACGACCGGAACTCACGCGGAATCGCAAGTCGCCTCCGACCCGACAGTCGGCTCAACTGAGGGTTGGTGGCGGAAAATAATATTGGTCGTCCTCTGGTTCGGGCTGCTGATTCTGCTCGGCTGGTCGAGTCTCGGCGCAAATGCAGGCAGCCTGATCGCGACCTGCGCAGGCTTCGGGGTCGGAATAGCCGTGTTGCTCGGACGCAGAGCGACCATAGGTTTCGCCCTCGTCTGTACCCTGTTCGGATTGATGTTGACCTTCGTGTTCGGCTGGCTCGATAATTGGATCTCGGCGCATTCTGGCGCCACAGGACAGGGCAGTTCGCACGCAGGGATGGTCTTGAATGCCGCACAGCACGGGCGCGGCATCGGGTACCTCGGGGAAATCGCGCTGCGAAAAGTCAGTCTTAATTTGCATCTCTTATTTTCGCCGGGTCTGCTGGCGGGCGCGGGGATCGTTGCTGTCGCAGCATGGACAGCCTGGCGCACGATCGGCGCATCGGTTCGCGAAGTCTATCTGCGGCACAAGTGGCTTCGTGCCGGGCTGCCCGCACTGCTGTCGATGACGCTCACCTCTCTGATCTTCAAGGATTCGGGTGTCGTCACGGTCGCCTTTCTGCTCGGCTGCGCGTTTCTAATCACGCTCTATTTCGTCTTCACCGAGACCACTGCGCCGGAGATTAAACTACCAATCCAATCCTCTGAGGTACAATAGCGGAACAGGTGTAGTAAGGCATTCCCTGATAAATAGAAAGAATAGAAACGCATGGCGCAGTCGCCGCTGGTGGGCATAATTATGGGGTCGAAGTCCGACTGGGAGACGATGCAGCACACGGCGGAAACGCTTACGCAGCTCGGGGTGCCCTTCGAAACGCGGGTCGTGTCTGCGCATCGCACTCCCGATTTACTGTTCACCTATGCCGAAAAGGCGGAGGCGCGTGGTCTTCAGGTGATCATTGCGGGCGCGGGCGGCGCGGCGCACCTGCCGGGGATGGCGGCGGCGAAAACTATCCTTCCAGTGCTAGGAGTGCCAGTGCAGTCGAAAGCGCTCAATGGCATGGATTCACTGCTGTCGATCGTGCAGATGCCTGCCGGGATTCCGGTCGGGACGCTGGCAATCGGACGCGCGGGCGCGATCAATGCAGCGTTACTGGCGACCGCAATTCTGGCGAATAGCCGCCCCGAATTCCGAACTGCCCTGCATACTTTTCGCGCCGCACAGACGGAAAACGTGCTGGCGCATTCCGATCCCTCCGAGGAGGAAGCATGACCGTCGGCATACTCGGTGCGGGTCAGCTTGCCAGAATGCTGGCGCTCGCGGGCTATCCGCTCGGCATGAACCTCCGCTGCTATGATCCTACTCCCGATTCGCCCGCCGCTCCAATGGCTCAGCAGACCGTCGGGGATTATGACGACTTCGCCGCGCTGGCAAAATTCGCCTCTGAAATCGACGTTCTGTCCTACGAGTTCGAGAACGTTCCGGTCGCCGCCGCCCGGTTTCTGGCAGAGCGAGTGCCGGTCTATCCGCCCCCTGCAGCCCTCGAAGCCGCGCAGGATCGCCTGACCGAAAAGTCGCTTTTCGCCTCGCTCGGCATCCCGACACCACCTTTTGCGCCAATAAACACACTGATCGAATTCGAAAATGCCGTCACGAAAATCGGACTGCCTGCGGTACTCAAAACGCGGCGCATGGGCTATGACGGCAAGGGACAGACCGTGCTGCGAGCGAGCGATGACATTACGCCAGCGTGGGAAGCGCTCGGCTCAGGAACCGTTGCGCTGATTCTGGAAGGGTTTGTGCCGTTCGAGCGCGAACTATCACTGTTACTGGTGCGCGGGCGCGAGGGCGGTTCCGTCTGCTATCCGCTCGTCGAGAACCAGCATCGGGAAGGCATCCTGCGTCAGGCGGTTGCGCCTTCGGTCAACGTTACCGTTGCGCTTCAATCGCAGGCAGAACTGTATGGAAGGCTGCTCGCAGGGCATCTGGATTATGTCGGTTTGCTGGCAATCGAGTTTTTCGTTCGCGAAGACCGGCTGATCGCAAACGAGATGGCGCCGCGCGTCCACAACTCCGGTCATTGGACTATCGAAGGCGCCGAGACAAGCCAGTTCGAGAACCATCTGCGCGCCGTCGCTGGTTTGCCGCTCGGGTCTGTCGAGTGCGTCGGCTATTCAGCGATGCTGAACTTGATCGGCACAATCCCCGACGCGAATGCGATTCTGGCAGTGCCGGGAGCGCACCTCCATCTGTATGGCAAATCTCCGCGACCAGGTCGGAAGCTAGGTCATGTCACGCTGCGTGCAGACAATCCGCAGACACTCGCGACCCGGCTAGAAGCGCTTCGCGCCCTGATACCGGACGTGTAACTTTCCAGATACCCATCCCCAACCACCTTTTTCGAAACTTTGGGTGATGCAGGTGTGATACAGGGATGCGGAGCGGGCTAAATCGACTATACAGTCCGTCAAAATAGTATGTGAGGAAAAGATTTATGACACAGCTAACAGCACCTTACGCCTCGGTTTCTACATGGAGTTTACACCGCGCGCTCGGCGTGACCTTTATCGATAAGCCCGCAGACAGCAGCCGAACACGCACTGAAACCTATGGTGCGGGCAGCCTGAGCCTGCTCGAAGTTCCGGCACGGCTTGCCGCAATGGGTATTCACACGATGGAAATCTGCCATTTCCACCTGCCGAGTCGCGACGCAGGCTACTTGGGCGAACTACGCGGCGCGATCGCCGACGCGAACGTGAAACTGCTCTCGGTGCTGATCGATGACGGCGACATCACGCATCCAGAACACCATGCTCGCGACATGAACTGGATCGGTGGCTGGATCGAGACCGCTGGACTTCTCGGAGCGGAACGCGCCCGCGTGATTGCCGGCAAAGCGGAGTATTCAGAAGCCGCTCTCGCGCAGAGCAAAGCGGGTCTGAGCGCGCTGGCAGCGCAGGGACAAGCGCACGGCGTCCGCGTCACGACTGAAAACTGGTTCGCATTGCTCGCCCGTCCTGAGAGCGTGCTGAACTTGCTCGACAGTCTTGAGGGAGCCGTCGGACTGAATCTCGACTACGGTAACTGGGGAGGCGCGACGAAGTATGACGACCTCGCCGCGATCTTCCCTCGTGCCGAATCCTGTCATGCGAAGTGCGCCTTCACCGCGCCGAACACACCCGATACCAACGACTTTCGCCACTGTCTCGACCTCGGTAAATTCGCCGGATTTACTGGACCGCTGACGCTGATCTACGACGGTCCCAACGACGATGAATGGGGGTGTCTGGCAATCGAACAGGCACTCATCGCGCCCTACCTGGCATAGTTGATCGCTTTTCACACTCACCATCTCGGGAAAAATCTCAATGCAATACATTGCAGTGGAATGGCTGCACAACGAACCCGATGATCCGATTCTGCTTTACTCCGAACTGGGTAAAAGCAGAGGGGAGTTGAGAAAAGTGGAGGTGTGCCGAGATGGTACGCTGCATTTCGCCGACGTCCTACACAAAACGGATCAAACAGCTCTTAGTTTGGAACTCATTCCATCTTTGGAAGAAACAGCTTCCGATCCGGAGTTCAACCCCAAAGCGATTTCGCAAGCGGAGTTCGAGCAAATCTGGCAGACTGCAACTCGATCCTCCTTGACCTGACTGTCAATGACTCTTGGTATCGATATACGGCTTGATTTGCGATGACGCTCAATATTGGACACGAATATTCTCGTTCGCCAGGTTCGCCGCAACGAGGTCGGCGAACGAATACGACTGCTCCATGCTGCAGTTCCCAGATAATCGAAGTGCATTGGCTACGAAGCACAACGCGTCGTTTTATCGGCAGAGTGGACAGTGGGATTAATTGCCAGATACAACTAGTGGCTGCTCACCATCAAGCCCGTTCTCAGCCCGCGCAGGCGGGCTTCGCATTTCCAGAATGGGGCTTCAGCCCCGTGGGTCTGAGCAACTCCAGACCGGGGATTTATCCCTTGATAAAACGACTGTGAAAGAAGCGAATAGGAAGTCAACGAAATTGGTACGGGGTACACGAATGCGTCACTCATTTGCGCTGTTCGGGCTGCTGGTTCTGACACTCTGCGCGGCGACGGTACAGTGCGCCGAACGCGGCGAGCCTAATGTTTCGCGGGGTTACAGGGGGTATACCATGGTCGAAGGCGAAGCGATCCCACCTGTCACACGTGAATTTCGAGGCGCCTGGCTGGCGACCGTCGCCAACATCGATTGGCCCTCGAAACCGGGTCTGTCGACGGCACAGCAGCAGGCGGAACTCGTCGGGATACTCGATAAAGCGGTGCTGCTGCGGCTCAACGCGATCGTGATGCAGGTGCGTCCGGCATGCGATGCGCTCTACGATTCCAAACTCGAACCCTGGTCGGAATATCTAACCGGGGTGCAGGGGCAGGCTCCCTCGCCCTACTACGATCCACTCACGTTTGCGGTCGAAGAGGCGCACAAACGCGGGCTGGAACTCCATGCCTGGTTCAATCCCTACCGCGCCAAACATCCGACCTGCAAATCGCCGCTCTGCGCGATGCATATCAGCAAAACTCAGCCAGCGATCGTATGTACCTATGGCGAACACCTCTGGCTCGATCCGGGCGAGAAGGCGACACAGGATCATTCGCTCGCAGTTATGATGGATGTCCTGAAACGCTACGACATCGACGGTGTGCATCTCGACGACTACTTTTATCCGTATCGTGAAAGCGACAAATCGGGCAAAGAGATACCGTTTCCAGACTCCGAAAGCTACAAAAAATATCAGCATACCGGGGGCAAGCTAGACCGCGAGGACTGGCGGCGCGAGAACGTCAATGTTTTCATTCAGCGGCTCTACAAAGCGGTAAAGTCCGAAAAGCCATGGGTCAAAGTCGGCGTCAGCCCGTTCGGTATCTGGCGCCCGCACTACCCACAGCAGATCAAAGGCTTCGACGCCTACGTGCAAATCTACTGTGATTCCCGCAAATGGCTGACGAACGGCTGGCTCGATTATGTCGTGCCGCAGCTCTACTGGCCGATCGCCCGCACCGCGCAGAGCTATCCGGTGCTTCTGAAATGGTGGGTCGAGCAGAACAAAATGGGGCGGCATGTGTGGGCGGGCAACTACACGAGCATGGTCGCTGAGGGCGGGAAGAGCAAGGGATTCCCACCGGAAGAGATCGTCAACGAAATCAAAGCGACGCGCAGACAGTCCGGCGCAAGCGGCAACGTACATTTCAGCATGAAGACGCTCGAGAAGAATACGGACGGGCTAAGCGACCAGCTCATACGGGGAGTCTATGCCCAGCCGACGCTGATACCTTCCTCGCCCTGGCTCGGCAAAACCCCGCCCGCTAAGCCGAAAATCAAGATCGAAAACGATCCGGCGACCGGAGCCGTAGCGGTGCGACTGCTGTCCAGCGGTGCGTCAGAAGCGAAAGTGTTGGGCGAACCGGAAGTATCTCCCGAATTGAATGTCGAATCGGTGACGACAGCAGCAGAATTGAATCAAAAAGACAAACAAAATGAGGAACAAAAAGAGGGGCAGGAAGCCCTGGCGACAAAACAGTCGGGCGGGCGAAGCGTTGCCCGCTGGGTCGTGCAGAAGCGCGTCAACGGTGTCTGGTCGACGGCAATCGTCCCTCTGGTACAGCCAACCTACGCGCTCGATTTCAGCCCTGATCACAAGCCCGATCGCGTCGCCATCTCTGTCGTAGACCGCAATGGTAACCAGAGCCCGCCGGTGATCGTCAAGTTCGATTGAGATTTCTGATTGATATTTCTGATTGAAAGTAATGGAGCTTGGAATGAATGAAAAACCGAATAGCCGTATAACGACCGACGGGATTAGCCGCGCCCCGAACCGCGCGATGCTTCGCGCTGTCGGATTCCATGATGACGATTTCGAACGCCCCATGATCGGTGTCGCGAGCCTCTACAGTACGATCACGCCCTGCAATTCCCACCTCGACCGGCTGGTACAGCGCGGGGTCGAAGGCGTCTTCGCCGGGGGCGGTGTGCCGCAGATATTCGGCGTCCCGACTGCCTCGGACGGGATTATGATGGGGCATCAGGGCATGCGCTACAGCCTCGTTTCGCGGGAAGTGATCGCCGACTCGATCGAGGTCGTTGTCGGCGGAATGAACCACGACGGTGTGATCGCATTTGGCTCCTGCGACAAGAATATGCCGGGCTGCATCATGGCGATGGCGCGGCTGAATGTGCCGGGGATATTCGTCTATGGCGGCAGCATACTCCCCGGCGTCGGCGAGGATGGCCTGGACATCGATATAGCTTCGATTTTCGAGGCGGTCGGACAGTATCAGGCGGGCAAACTCGACGAAGCGGGCGTCCATGAAGTCGAGTGCGGAGCCTGTCCGGGAGCGGGCGCGTGCGGCGGAATGTACACCGCCAATACGATGAGCAGTGCGATCGAAGCGATGGGGCTTTCGCTGCCTTACGGGGCGAGCAACCCCGGCGTCTCGGCGGCGAAGGAGCGCGAATCGTTCCTCGCTGGCAAAGCGCTGGTCAATCTGATCCAAAACAACATACGTCCACGCGACCTGATTACCCGTGAATCGCTGGAGAACGCTTACACCCTCGTGCTAGCGCTCGGCGGCTCGACGAACGCTGTGCTGCATCTGATGGCGATCGCGAAGGAGGCGGAAGTCGAGTGGTCGCTGGCGGATTTCGACCGTATCGGCGAAAAGGTCCCACACCTCGCTGACCTCAAACCGGGCGGACGTTATGTGATGTACGACCTGCACAAAGTCGGCGGTACGCCCGCGCTCCTGCGCGCGCTGCTCGACGCCGGGATGCTGCATGGCGACTGCCCGACCGTTACGGGCCGCACGCTCGCCGAAAACCTCGCGCATGTTTCGAGCATCTACAGCCGCCCACAGGTCGTCGTCAAGTCAATGAGCCGTCCGCTCTATGCATCGGGGCACATCAAAATTTTGCTTGGAAATCTCGCGCCGGAGGGCGCGGTCGCCAAGACCGCAGGGCTGACCAATCGCAAGATCACCGGACCCGCCCGCGTTTTCGATGGCGAGGAGGCGTGCTTCGAAGCGGTGCAGAATCGGTTAATCAATGCGGGTGATGTCGTGGTAATTCGGGGCGAGGGACCGGTCGGCGGACCAGGGATGCGTGAGATGCTGGCGGTCACGGCGGCGCTCGTCGGGCAGGGATTTTCGGAGAGCATCGGTTTGCTGACGGACGGGCGGTTTTCGGGCGCGACGCATGGTCTGGTCGTCGGGCATGTCGCGCCGGAAGCGTGGGTCGGGGGACCGATCGCGCTGCTTCAGGAGGGCGACATCGTGACGATCGACGCCGAGGGCAAGGAGCTTTCGGTCGCGATCAGCGACGAGGAGATGGCGCGGCGAAGGGCGCTCTGGACGCAGCCCGAACTGCGCGTATCACGCGGCGTGCTCGCAAAATATGCGCGGTGCGTCCGTTCCGCCTCGGAAGGTGCCGTCACATTATGAGAATGTGACCGAATTCTCGTCAGCCTTGATTATTCGGCGTACGAACTCCGTGAGTTCTCCTGCGAGGAACGGTGTTCTCAGGAAACAGACTATCTGATCGACTTCCGAGATCCAGTCAGGAAACTGTTCCTCTCCCGAGGTAATCGTAAGGACAGGCAGATGCCTGTGCAAAACACTCTGCGCAAATTGCCGTAATAGCGGCTCTGCCCCCGCGCGGAGCATCTCGAAATCGGCCACCAGCATATTCGGTGAACTAGAGTCTAGCGCGGTCAGAATCGACTCGCGATCTGTCGCTATTATCACGCGATAACCCGCCTGCTCCAGCGTCTCCTGTCCCGTAATGCGCCTACCCTTGGCGCGTTTAAGTTTGCATGTCGAAGCCCAGACAATAGTTCGCTCTGTTCGCATTTCTGTGTTCAACATCGGTGCTTCTGCCGCCTTTGATCGTGTCCAGCACAAACAGTCAGGGAAGGATTTGGCAGATGTGGTCACAATCTTCTATGAATCACTCTGGAGGCTGGGGTTGAAGCAATGCCACTAGAAACCATTTTCCAGATACTTTCCTATGGCGCTTTCCAGGACATCCCCCATGCTATTTATGCCAGAGCCGGTACATATGTCATTCACCTCGACTCCGACTTCGATGATGAGACGGATGATTACAAAGACTATTTTGATGTTGCTTTGATCATGAGTGAGACGCCACGCGACATCCTGATGGGTACTTTTCGACGTCGGCCTTGCAGACGGGTGTATCTGGGTCAGATATCTGTCAAGGATATTATGTTTCACGTAGATAAACGAATATCGCTGAGGAGTGCTAAGCTCGAAGCGATGATCGCTGCGTACAACCCAAGTGATAGTTTAGATAGCGAGCTAAGTAGAGAATATCCTCGCCATCGTGATTACCCAGCTTTGCTGGAGCCGGGATTCTTACAAATACTTGCTCGCGGCACAGATTTTGGCACCACAGTCAGGGTACCGCGCGGTCTCTATGTCAATGTCAGCGAGAAGGTGATCGGGCTCCTTTGTGAGTTCGATGAAAATGTCGACGATTACAAAGACTATTATGATGTCCATTTTGTAATTGGTGCGGCACCCCATGATGTCCAAATGGATAGCTTCCGTACCGAGAATTATCAAGAACAATATCTCGGCAGGTTAGCGGTTGAGCACATCACTTTTGATGAGATGAAATATGCATCCTTGAATAGCCCTGCGTGTGAAGCTGTATCGCGGGAAAGTCCTGATTATGAAGCGATGGTCGCGCTGGGAGCCGTAGTTGGGATTGGGACTCAATCGCTGAAAAGTCCCACTCTTGAAGCGCTGGTCGCAAATGCTATTATTTCTCCAGCATCGTGAGCTACGAGTGGCAGCCAGAAGAGAACATTCGTATCGATTCTTTAGCGATAGGAACGTCGTAGGACGAGTGCTGCAAACACCTGCGCTGTGACGCCGAGCAGTGAGAAAAGTGATGCCGATCCGAGCGGGTTCGGATAGACGAACAGATACTCCAGCGCCTCTGTCCGCTCGTAGAGCCATTCGGTGCGTAGGATGTCGAGGTCGAGGGAGGTTGCAACGGCTGCCGCCGGGTTCAGCAGCAGCGTCCCTTCGATCAGCCGCTGTGGGTTTTTAGCGGCGCGGATCTGCGGGTTGACCAGAAACAGCAGCGTCAGGCAGAAAACCGTCCAGAAGAGCGCGCTCCCTGTGCCGCGTCCCCAACTTCTTCCCGATCTTCCTTCCGATCTTGATTTTCCCCCGGGGTGAGGCAGCCGCAATGCACTGAGATAGGCAATGCTTCCGATCATCCAGACGGCGGCGCCAAGCACAAAATGCACACATAATATCGGCGCGAAACCGTACCCTGCGCCCGGCACGAAATGTAGAATAGCCTGTGCGACAGTCCAGAAGCCGAACGATATGAGCAGCGCCCACCCGAGCGGGCTCAGTGATGCAAGAGAGCGCCCGACCCCGATGTCGAACGCAGAAAGCCGAGTCAGAAGCGCGGACTGTACCGACTCGATCTCCTCAACAGCCGGAGCCGCCAGTGCCCCTAAAACTGCTGCCAGTGGGAGCATTACGAAAACCGCACCCAGTGAGCCGAGCGTCAGCCAACGCAGCAAAAATCCCGGCGCGCCGCCATTGTAGAAGTTTGCAGGCGCCCATTTCGCCTGTAAGAACGCTCCCACCGCCAGCTGCCCACAGACGATTACCGCCGCCCAGAGTATGTCCCGCCACACCGAACGACCGCGCAGCGAACGCCGCAGCACGAGCGCGATCCCCGACAGCGGAAAACGCCATTCGACACTAACCTTCGCCCCGGATTTCGTCCCCTCTTGAACCTCTGACTTAGTATTGCCTGTCATTTTTGCTTTTGAACCGCCCCCGAAACAGCTCCATTTGCCGGTTTTGGAGACGGCGTATCGACTGCATGCAGCACGACTTCGACCCGCGTGCCGCGCTTCGGGACGGTATGTGTGTTGACGATATAGGCGTTACTGCCTCCGCCCGGAAGCGGGTTGTCGAGCAGCGCAGCCGGGTCGTGCCAGACCGCCACAAGCGACTTTTCGAGATCCGCCTCGAAACCCTCCTTCACGATGCGCGACCCCGTGAACAGCCAATCGTGCCGCGCCATCGGTTTGTTACCGGGCAGCTCCGCAATCAACTCCTCAGCGCGCACATCTCGCTGCCTTCCCGCCGAATCGCGCCATCGCACCCTGATTTCGATCGGCGCACCCTGCGGCATTTTCTTCTCACCCTGTCGCTCCAGTACATTTTTTGGTTCGAGACCGAGCAGCAAAAGCGCGACCTGCAGATGCAGCGGACGTACATCGATCCGAAGCAGGCTTTCGTGTGTTTTGCCGAGTGGGGCGACCGCCAGATACTCGATTGCGCCGCTGTCCATATTGATTTCGCCGGTGCAGGTCACTGTGCGCGCCTGAGTGTCGACGAGCGCTTTCCCGATGCGATACAGCCTGTCGGTGATCTTCTCGACCTGTGCTTTATCGGAAGCGGTGACGGGTTTGCCAGCACTCGTTTTCGACGTGCGTTTCTGCTGAGGTTTCGTATTGATTGGCGAAACAGCGCGCTGCGCCAACGCAGTCTCCGCGGATAGTATGCCTTCCCTCGATAGCATCGTCATCGAAATCGCCATCGTAAAACATAGAACAAGAGTCGTGCCCGAGGGAAACGGGGAACCTCTCAGACACGTCCTTCTTTTTACAAAACTGTTTATAAAGCTCATGCGGGTAGACTTTGCCCTCTGTATAGATTCACTTCCCCGGGCCTCTCCTCATTCGTGCCACACTGAGAGGGAGACAGGAGCAAATGCAGCCTCTCCGTTCTCGCTCCTGTATCTTTGGAAGCTCGTGAGAATATACATCACTCCCAGCCCCTCCTCTTCTTTTATTCTAAGGAGGGGAGAATGCTCAAGCAGCCGGGGTCGTGTCCGAAGCACACCGGGCGGAACGTCCATATCGACGGACTCCAATCCGTTGATATGGCAGCCCATCTCCAGCCAGAGCCTGCAACCCCGTGCTACTCAACGAGCCTCTTCAGACCGGGACATCAATCCCGTATCCACGAGTAATTCCAAATCGTGTATCGTTACGATCACACGTCGGTTTTCGGGTGCGTTTTGTCAGCGCCCGCCGCTTCGGTGCCGGGAACATGCGGTCCTTCGATCGTCTTTTTGTGGACGGCGTGACCTCCGAACTCGTTCCGCAAAGCAGCAAGCACTTTCATGCTGAAACTGTCCGTCTGCCGTGAGCGGAACCGCAGATAGAGCGAGAGCGCGATAACGGGGGCGGGAACCGCGTGTTCGATACTCTCCTGCACCGTCCAGCGTCCTTCGCCGGAGTCCTCGACGTAGCCCGTGATCTGGTCGAGACCGGGGTCTTTTTCGAAGGCGTCTGCGGCGAGGTCGAGCAGCCACGAGCGCACGACGCTGCCATGCCGCCAGAGTTCGCAGATAGCGTGCAGGTCGAGGTCGGGGTAAGGCGAAGCTTTGAGGATTTCAAAGCCTTCGGCGTACGACTGCATCAGCGCGTACTCGATGCCGTTATGAACCATTTTGGTGTAGTGACCGGAGCCGGACGGGCCGGTGTGCAGGAGCCCGCCCTCCGGCGCGAGCGCGCTGAGCAGCGGCTCGACCGTCTTGAACGCCGCCTCATCGCCGCCGACCATCAGGCAATACCCCTCTTTCAGACCCCAGATTCCGCCGGAGGTACCTGCGTCGAGGAACTGGATTCCTTTTGGCTGCAGCATCTCATAGCGGCGTTTCGAGTCCGTGAAGCGGGAGTTGCCGCCGTCGATGATGATGTCACCCGGCTTCAAAGCTTCGGCGGCTTCAGTGATTACGCCTTCGGTCGCAGCCCCCGCCGGCACCATGCTCCAGATCACTTTCGGCGACTGCGTCAGTCTGCCTGCGAGTTCCGTGACCGATCCGACTCCGGTACCGCCGATTCCGCTCAGCCGGTCACGCGCCTCTGCCGCCGGATCGCTGCCGACAACCTGATGCCCGCGCTGTATCAGCCGCTCCGCCATATTGCCGCCCATACGCCCCAGACCAACGATTCCCATTTCCATCTCTGCTTCGTTTCCTCTCTAAATATCCGCGCTGAATTCCTGCTGCTATTGTTTGCGTATAAAGACAGTATTTCTGCCTACTGTCATGCTTACGTCTGTTGTTCGACGCGCGTTCACCAATGCCCTGCCTCGAATCTGCGCCTGATATGAGGGCAGTATCAGCATCCAATCCCATGTGACGGAGCAGATTGAGTTTTCGACCGTGGATTTAAATTTCTTTTGGAATTCTGTTGCACGAAACGTTATGTGAGAGACTGCGTACCGGATGCGGCACCGGAAACATAGATAATTTACGCCGCATCGATCACAGAAGAAGATTTTCTTTTGAGAAAAAGAAGGATTGTTTATACTTAAGCGGAACAGAACCAATGCAAGAGCGAGCAACTGCATGCGCGTCACAGAGGTATGCCAAATTGTATGACAATGATTGCGAACAGAAAACGAGGTCGATAGTATGTCCATTGATCAAGCAAAACTCAATGCATTTCTGGGTAAAGCCGTCGGTGATATGGGCGCCGCAATGAGCGGTCCGTTGATACTGCTCGGTGACAAACTCGGACTCTACAAGGCGATGGCTGGAGCGGGTCCGCTCACCTCCACGGAACTGGCAGAACGAACCGGCACGAGCGAACGCTATGTGCGCGAATGGCTCTGTGCTCAGGCTGCAAGCGGCTATGTGGATTATGAGGCAGAAACGGGACGCTTCACACTCCCCGAGGAGCAGGCGCTCGTGTTCGCCAATGAGGCAGGCCCTGCGTTCCTTCCGGCAATTTTCGAGATCATTGCCTCCGTCTTTCAGGACGAGCACAAGATTACAGAGGCTTTTCGGACGGGCGAAGGGGTTGGGTGGCATGAACATAACTGCAATCTGTTCCGAGGAACGGAGCGATTTTTCCGCCCTGGTTACAACGCTTTCCTCGTGAACTCCTGGATTCCATCTCTGGAAGGCGTAGATACCAAACTCACTACAGGCGGCCGAGTGGCTGACGTAGGCTGCGGTCACGGAGCCTCTACCATCATCATGGCGCAGGCATTCCCCAACACGTCATTCTTCGGGTTCGATTACCACGAGCCGTCGATCCAGAGTGCGCGCGCCGCTGCGGCACAGGCGGGAGTTTCGGATCGGGTGCAGTTCGAAGTGGCGTCAGCGAAAAGTTATCCTGGAAACGATTACGATCTCGTGACATTTTTCGACTGCCTACATGATATGGGCGATCCTGTCGGCGCGTCCGCGCATGTCCTCAAATCGCTGGCGCGCGAGGGTTCCTGGATGATTGTCGAACCGTTTGCCGGTGATACAGTCGAGGACAATCTGAACCCTGTCGGACGCGTATACTACTCCGCCTCCACGATGATTTGCACGCCTGCCTCGAAATCGCAGGAGGTAGGTTTGGCGTTGGGCGCACAGGCGGGAGAAGCTCGCCTGCGCGAAGTCGTCCTGGAAGGTGGCTTCACTCGCTTCCGACGCGCCGCAGAGACGCCCTTCAACATTGTGCTGGAAGCGCGTGCCTAGTTGACGAAGGAGCGTCAGGAAGCGGAATACGGAGGCGCTCGCGGAAATTGTGCCTTTCGCCTGCTTACGTGCGCTGCTTGAAGTGTGAGCGCACCTACGATGCCGCCATGCGCACCACGAAATCGGCCGCATGTAATACTGACGAAACCTAGCACCCTGATCGCTGACGGCGATAGGCGAGGGGCGTCGTGCCGGTTGCGGCGCGGAATACCCGGGTGAAGTAGGCTGCCTCGAGGAACCCTACCTGTGCACCGACTTCCGAGATCGGCACATCGGTCTGCGTGAGCAGGGAGCGGGCGCGTTCGATGCGCAGGTGACGCAGATAGTCACGCGGCGTTCGTCCCATCGAGGCGGTGAAAACTTCCGTGAATCGATCGGGCGAGAGAAATACGAGCGCCGCGACCTGCTCGATGCGCAGCGGCTCCATGTAATGCGTGTCGATATAGCGCACTGCCGCCGCCATCGTCGTCTCATTCGTCAGCGAGACAGGTGGCGAAACCGGGAGTAAGGCTTGCGCCGCGCCGCCCTGAACAGAACTGGTGTCGGCAGCACGAGTGGCGAGCGCGTCGCTCTCGGCACGTCGGCGTGCCAGATGCACGAGCAGCCGAATGAATAAGCCTCGCGTTAGCAGGTCACTGCCGACATCGCCCCTGTGCCACTCGGCGCGAAGCTCCGCGATCTCGGATTCGATGCCGAGGTGCGCGTCTGGCGAGAGATGCAGCCATCTTCCGCCACCCCCTTCGCCATAAGAAGGCACATCGGAGGCAGTTGAAATCGGCGAGGAAACGGCAGCAGGAAACGTGGCGGGAGTGAGGAACAGCGGCAGCATTCCCGGCGTACCGCGCAGCGCTTCGATCGTTGGCAGGTCGAACAGTTCGGGCTGAAAGTAGAACGCATCCAGTATGAGGTCGTCGTAGCGCGAGTACCAGTGCATCGTGCCGACACCCATCACATAGACATCGCCTCGGGCGACCCCGTAGGGCGCACCATCCACGACATGAATCCCCCGCCCCTGCCGCACGATATACAGCGCAAAAAAATCTGCATGGCAGTTCGCCTGATCCGCCTCCTGCCGTGTCACAGCATCTGTGCGAACCACCAGTGGCAGATGCGCGGCGGCGGTATGCTGCCAGGGCAGGGCAACCCCCGCGAAACTCGAAATATATACTTCGCCCCGATGTGCTTCTGCCATAATCTCCGATTACAAGATGCCCACTGTCATTTCAGATCAGAAACGCCGTAAATGTGCTATTTCTCGCCGCAATCATGCTACCTATCGCAACCCCAACTGTGTTAAAATACTGTTAGCGCTTCTCTCACGACCTCCAGAGCGGAAGCGCGTAACAGAAAAACACCGATATAGAAGAATATAAAGAACGCACGTCAAATCATAAGCGCGAAAGGAAAATATCCTGAATGACCGTCGCACCAGCAAAAGAGTACACGTCCAGCCTGCCCACCTTCGAACTTTACGATACTGAGGGCCAGACAAAAGCGCTGCATGAGGATGGCTTCGCCCTGATACCGGGCGTCCTCAATGCAGACGAAGTGCAGGCGACTCGGGAGGCGATCGACCGTCTCAAGCCGTTTGGCATCGACCATGTCGGCACAAACGACCACTATAAGTGTGTCTTCAATCGAGAACAGATTTTCCTCAATTTTATCGACCGCCCCGGCATTATCGAACTCGCGGAGTCGACGATGGGCGAGCAGTGCCATATCATCGGCGAAACCGCCTGGCGCAGCCATCCCGGTCACAACGGCTGGGGCAACCACGTCGATCAACTCTATATGCCGCTTCCGGAAGAGTACGCCGCCGATCCGCGCGTCAATTTCCCGATCTATATCTGCACCGCCCACTACTACCTGAACGACATGACCCTCGATCTCGCGCCGACTTACGTGATTCCGGGCAGCCACCGCGCCGGACGCGGACCGAAACCGGGCGAAGAGACCTGGGAAGGGCGCGCGCTCGTACCGGTACTGTGTAAGGCGGGGGATGTGCTGTTCTTCCGCAGCGAAGTATGGCATACGGGCAGCAAAAACACGACCGTCGATCAGACCCGTTATCTGCTGCAGGTACACTACTCGCACCGAATGATCTCGCAGAAGTTCTCGCCATGGCCATGGCAGTACAATCCGGAGATCCTTGCGGTCGCCAACCCGCGCCAACTGCGGATACTCGGTAAGCACCCCGAGTCCAACTACGGCTAGATACGATTCCAGACGCGTCATTCCCTCTATTTCGCTGACTTCACCCTCGCGGACTCGATGCGCGGGGTTGAAACCCCGGTCTGGAGTTGCGAAACCCGACGCCACGAGTTGACCTCACCCCCCGACCCTCTCTCCTCGCCGTTCGTGCCTCACTATGAGAGGGGGAGGAAATACAACGAGAGGTGCCCGCGTTTGTCTCCCCCTCCTTTGTATTTGTTCAAGGAGGGGATTGGGGTGGTGCGTTGACTCCCTCCCGAACCTTCGGAGGAGAATTTGGGGTGTATAATGGAGGGGAGCGCAATACATTGCGCTCCCCTTTTATTTGACGTTTAGACAATCAGTTTGGTCATTTCTGCCTTCTGTGTGTCCTTGAAAACGACTTTGTAGCGCGGTGCCTTCTCGATTTTGGCACCTCTGGCACGACCCGGGGATTTTCCG
>JBBQPY010000105.1:0-18820 GCA_038216735.1 Chthonomonadales bacterium | reverse complement strand
AGTGGGAGATACCGGCGACGACATGTTCAAAAAGGTAGCGGTTGCGGGGCTCATCGAGCGGGCCGAAGCGAAGAGAGTTGAGGTTGGCGATAGGCCGGGCGCCCATCGTGAAGATGTCCCGGAGAATGCCGCCGACACCGGTTGCCGCGCCCTGAAAAGGTTCGACGGCGGAGGGATGGTTGTGGGATTCGACCTTGAAACAGATTCCGAAATTGTCGTCGAGCGGGATTACGCCCGCGTTTTCGAGCGAGCCGGTCTCCTGTGCCTCTTTGTAGTTTTTGAACAGCGCGAGCACCGGACGCGAATACTTGTAGCCACAGTGCTCCGACCACATCACGGAGAACATTCCGAGTTCCGTCACGGTCGGTTCACGCCCGAGCGTAGCCAGAATCTGTGCGTACTCGGTCTCGTTCAAGCCCATTTCGCGCACCATCTGCTGCGTGATCAAAGCGACTGTCCTTCTATCTGTGCTCTCTGTTCGACTCTATATTTCATTCGGGAAATGACTCTGGCCGCGGCGCCATTCGTTGGAAGGCAGGTAATCAGTATAGCCGAAATCAAGGGCGAGAGGCAAGGGCAGAATCGACACAAGGCGGAGCAGTAAGGGAAAAACGTGTAAGGATAAGGAGGCAGGGAAAGGTTGGCTGCCTGCAAATTGCAGTCCGCGTAAGGTGAGTTACGCTTCACAGAACATTCGAGATTATGGAATTGCTCTGGCTACAGAGTAAAGATGGTGGACAATCCCATCAAATTCGGCATCCTTCTCATAGTGCATGCCGTTCTTCTGCGCGACACGGATCGAGGCTATTACCTGGAACGATGGTCGAGATCAGGCGGGGGAAACTGTAGTGTTCGAAGCCCCATGCTTTGAGCCCCTGAGCCGCTTCCGTTGCCAGTCCCTGGTTCCAATAAGACGGAGCGAGCATGTAGGCGATTTCCAATTCTGGTTTGCCGTCTACGTCCTGAGGAAGCAGTCCGCACCGGCCGACGAAGTGGCCATCCGATTTCAAGAGCGTAGCCCAGAATGCAGGACCACATCCTCATCCCAATCGACGCTGATTTGCCTGTCATCTGGGACCGCACCACAGCGGATGGACGCCTTCATCTGAAAATTCAATCGAAGCATTCGACCTCCATAAATTACGTCTGAACTTATCGCTCACATGACGAAATCGCCCCAGCGCTACCCTTCTATGCTGAGGTAGCGCTGAGGCAATGATATCGAGTGGCCGTGGCCCACAAACCTTTACGCTACGCGAGTCAGGATTTCAACACAAGCGTACTTTGAATCTTCCATCCCGATCCCGTTTTGAGCCAAACTTCACGATAGGTCTCTGTCGTTGTAGTTCGCTTCTCCCGCTTATGCTCCCGCGTGAGTGCGGTAACTTTCTCCGTGACGAGCGTGGTCGCTGTATTCCCCTTCACAACCACTTCCTGAAGCAGGAGTGTCACCGTCTCTATTTTTTGGATCGAATGGAAATAGCTTGTCAGCTCGCCCGATGTCTGCTGGCGATTCAGCACTTTGCCATCCGGCATCTGCCATGTAAAATCAGGCGTAAGCAGTCCCATGATTTTCGATACATCCTCATGCAGCATTGCCCTCCGATAGTAGGCATACCCGGCTGCTATCGCCTTATGGTTCTGGCTGTCAACCGTTGGCTTCTGACCATTTGCCATAATCGGCGTCAGCATGAACAGGAGCGCAAATATTTTTTGTATCAACAGTTTCCTCGATTTTCCTCACCGTTTGGTAACGACTCAACACGTCCGACGCTGGCAAGAGACGTGCTGCTCTCGCCAGCACACTCTGTTACAATCGAGGCAGAGACAGCGCTCCAGGGGACTGGAGCCTTGTAGTTCGTAAGTTCCCATCGGAAAGCCCGAAGGGGACATCTCGAGCGAGACATGAGATGAGAATTGCCTGCATCGGGAAGTGAGGCATTTCCGCTGCGACCGGATGGATTGTGAAGGATTCGCACCTCCGACCTTCGGGTTAAGAGTCCGATGCTCTTTCTGCTGAGCTAACAATCCGTGACGAACATCTTGGCAAAGGATTACTGATATTCCGCTCGAAGGGTCTGGTTCCGCCGTAACGAACTATCCAGGGATTCCTGCCTGATTGTTCCCTGATGCGTTGGAAAAATCACACGACTTTTTTCTGGTCAGGAAGCGCACCATGCTGCTTCTTTCCCCACGCTGCCGCTGGCAAAAGCCATTGAGATCGCGCAGCCACCGCAAAACAGCGTTAACCTCGTCTGAATTCAATGGTGATTCACAACGCCAATTTAAAATGTCACGTGCGACTGCAGCCAGAAGATATTGCGCGTGTTTCCCCGCGCATAGCCGCCTTCGACACTAACATGCGATGATATTTTGTAGCTCAATCCTGCCAGAAGGCTATGGAACTGCCCCAGTTCCTGGGCGGAGTCATGCCAGTAATAGGCGCCAATATAAGGCGTATAGCGCCCCAATTTGGTGAGTGTCAGCTTACCATAAGCGAATTGGAAGGCGCCTTTCGCCCCCTTCGCCAGATTGTACTCCATGCTGAACTGCGCTCCGCCAAGATCATGCGCGACATCGAGCCCGACAGCGACGGTATGCGAAGAGTCCGAGAACACGCCGCGTCCTCCGCCAGCAGAGAGACCGACCGCTGTGCGTGCGCCGAACTGCCTGCCGATACGCAGATAGACGTTCGGTGTCTGCCGCTTGAAGTTGTAATTCACAGAGCCGGCGAAGGATGTCGCTCCATGCGCCTTCTGAAACATCATGCCATACTTCGTTTCATATTCCCATTCCTGTGTTGCGAAGGGGACATAGAACTTGCCGACTGTCATTGATCCGTTGCCCGTTGTTGGGAACTGGTAGGTCGCTTCCAGCGGCTGTCGCAGCAGCGTGTTGGAGCTGGTAAACATATCACCGACCCCCAGCGACACACGCATTCCGCGCACTTCGTCCTGCCGCCAGTTCACGGAGAGCAAAGAGGGGAAGGCGGAGCCGAAACCCGCCCATATCCCATCGTTGTTGCGTGCACGTACACCGGTCGCGTTGGTGCCGCCAAAATACAGGTCGCCTCCAAAAGTGAGCGGATTTCGTATCCCGTGCGGTTTGACCTCCGCAGGCGCTTTCGTCGCAGTATCCACGACTGCTGGATTGAGAGCGGCATTCGCCGCGAGCACGGATGCCGCGGGCGCAGCCGCGTCCGATTTTGTCGGCGCGGGTTTGACTGCCACCGGTGTCGCATCACTGCTCATTGGAACATCTGCTGAATGCACCTTGATATCGGAAGATGAATTGGCAGCTTTGCCTTCCTCGGCTCGTACTGGGCTTGCCTGAGCGCGATGCGACGAGCCGAGCAAAGACAGGGGAACAAGACTAGCGCTCAGTACGCACAGCAGCCTGCTTGATCTTCTAGGGAAAGAATTTTCGATCGATCTGATTCCGTTTCTCACACCGTTCTCCTTCAGGGATTCCTATCGACTTCCCTTGTGATAGATTCTCTTTTGACAAATTCTATGGTCATGCAGCCAGGGCAAGCGTTGTTGTCTGAGGTGTGGCTGCCAGGCAAAGTTTGAGTAAATGTTCCAGCATCGATAGATAGTTGACTGGCAAAACGTATAGCATTCTCGGTACCGGCAACCCATGCTCCTGTCCAATAAGCTGACGAAACCAGTGGAGAATATCTCGTTTCCGCTCCCCGAATGCGTCGATCTGCTCTCGGATCGAGGTGTTGAAGTCTTCGGGAGACCCGGGCGTTTCCTGACGCAGGGAGAGCGTTAGATTCACCAGTGTGTGCAGCGACTGCAGCACAGCAGCAGAAGCGCCTTCCAGATGAGCGCGCCCTGGGAGCGCAAGCTGCATTTCTGTATCCAGGAAGTTTCTTGCGAACTGGATGCCGTACGTCAGGAGATCCCGTTCGCGATGCGAAAGCGTCTCGGGCGTAAGCAGCCACATCGGCATAAACTGCTTGATCGCCTCCAGATAACTCGTATTTGCGAACACTTTGTGCCGCGAGGCTGCAGTGACCACCATTTCGGATGTGATATTGATGTCCGTCGCCGGATTGGTCACCATCAGCGCGCGCAGGACATCGGTCGGCAGGGATTCCAACAATTTATAGCTGATCGATTTATCCATCTTGACCAGCCCATAGTTGAGCGGCATGACTTCGCGGCCGTCGAAAAAAGTCTGGCTCAGAGCCTGCGCCACAGCGAAAGCGCCGCTCCTCGGCTCGAGATAGGCTTTTGTGAACGGCTCGGCATCAACGTTGAATATCGCCCAGCGTACGGCGCAGTCCAGCTTCCAGTTCAGCTTGCCCTGTATCTCCCCGATGGGAAAACTCTGACTGCGCTCGCATCGGCGGCAGTAAAAAGCAGCACAGCCCGATCGGACAGTCTCGATCTGGGTTTCATCCATGTATCCACAATCGGGACAAAGCGGCCAGAAAAGTTTGTCCGGTTTGTAATTTTCAAAGCGTTCGGAGAGAAACTGTCTTATCTCGTCGGATCGTTCCAGGGTCTTCTGCACATAGCGCGCATAGACACCCCGTTCGTACAGCGAGGCCGTGCTGACAAACGTCGGGCAGCACTCCAGACGATGTAGGCGTTCCGAGAGCGCCTGTTCGAAATGCGCGGAATACGAAGAATGGCAGCCCCAGGGATCGGGCAGCATGCCGATCGGCTTGCCACACCAGTGCTTATGCAGCTCCACCAGCGTCTCGTCTTTGTTGAAAGCGATCCTCAACTGCGGATACGTCAGTGGATCGAGACTGTCATCTATCAAGAGGAGAAACACGGTATGCCCGACAGCCCGCAGGCGTTTCGCGGTTTCATCGGCAACCAGGAACTCGCGCAGGTTGCGTTCGTCACCCAGGCAGGCACACGTCGTGCCAGTACTGATAGTAAGCATCGGTTTCGTCTGAAACCGTCTGAGAGCGTCTGAATAAATCGATGCTTTTGACATACGTGCAGCGTCCTTGTGCAGGTTGAATAGTTGGTGCGTCTGCGAGCAGCAGAGAGCATACCGGATGAAAGTGCGCATCCATGGACCATCATCCTGCTCGTTTTGTTTTCAAGCAGGGTGGGGGACACATTACATCTCAGCCTGTCTGAGAGAAACAGTTCCGAAAAGGGAGATGCAGGATTGTCGTGTCAGGCTGCCCGGGGCAAAGCCTTTTGGGATGAATGTTCCGCCAGGCGTGTCTGCGCTGCACGCAGAAAAGCATCCGCCATCACCGGATCAAACTGCGTCCCGATGCCAGCGCGGATTTCATTCAGCGCCGTCTCCCAATCCATGCCTTTGCGATATGGGCGATCCGTGGTCATTGCGCTGAAGGCATCCGCAACCGCCATAATCCGTCCCAGAAAGGGTGTATCTTCGCCCTGGGTCGCATCCGGGTACCCTTTGCCATCCCAGCGTTCATGATGCGAGCGCACGGCATCGAGGATCGATTCCATTCCCGGAATTGCGCCGACGATGAGCGCGCCCATGGCCGGATGGCGCTGCAAAATCGAATACTCTTCCTCCGTCAGCCGCCCTGGTTTGCGAAGAATTTCGTCTGGTACCGCGATTTTGCCGACATCATGCAGCAATCCGCCGATACGGATGATTCGGAGTGTCTCTTCAGAAGAGCCGAGTTCTTCTGCGGTCCAGAGCGCATACTCCGCGACATCTTCTGAGTGGTGGCGTGTGTAGCGATCTTTGTTGTCGACGGCAGTGATCATCGCATCCAGAATGCCAAACGAGTCTTCCGAGCGAAGTTCTCGGTTAGCGCGCTGCGTGTCCGAAGTGAGTTTGATGCCGCCTTCGGAATTTTTCGCGGAATACAGATTCGCATCGGCATTCGTCAGCAGTTCATGCCGATTCGTGCCATCCATCGGATAGGTGGCGATTCCGAAGCAGAGACTGATCGGGATGACGCGCTCTTCGCCGGCTCGACGGAAACCCTGCCGCTGCATCTCTTCGCGCAGATGTTCGGCGATCTGCTGTGCCCTGGGACTGTCGGTATGGGGCAGAACGATGATGAACTCATCTCCCCCGTAACGACCGGCTACGTCGTTTTCGTCGCATACTCCCCGAAGGGCTTCCGCCACATGCTTCAACACCTGATCGCCGACCGGATGGCCGTAGGTATCGTTGAAGAGTTTGAAATTATTCATATCCATCATGATGACGGAGAGGGGTTGGACGCGTTTATTCGCGCTTTCCATCAGTTTGTCGAGCCGCTGATGCAGCGCGCGATGATTGTAGAGACCCGTGACCGCGTCGCGGTCTGCGGCATCGATCGCAGCGCCGTAAAGTCGAGCATTTTCGAGCGCCGTACCGACTTCCATTCCGATACCCTCGAGCAGTTCGGGCTCCGTTGTGCCGAAGGTATCGCTCCAACGAATGACCCCGATGACCCCCATCGGTTTGTTTTGCCAGCGCAGCGGTACGCGCAGAAAGGAACCTTCGATTTTCGCGCCGTCATCAGCTACTGGTAGCGGGACCATCTCGATGCCCTCGCATACCGTGAGTTCGTTTACAAAACGGAACGCTTCCGGATGATCGGCAATCCCCTCGTGAAGATACAGGCGCATGCTGGAAATATCGGTCGCTAAGTCTCGTTCCATCAGCCACATGGCCACTGCGTCGGCGCGCAGCGCTTTGAGCGTATGTTTTGCGGCCGCCGCCAGCACTTGATCTACCTGAAGCGTGTTATTTACAGCAGTGGTCAGCTCATACAGCGAAGTCAGCTGTTCGGTGCGCCGTGCGACAGTGAGTTCGAGGTTATCATTGAAGCCCCGCAGTTGGCGAGTCAGGTGCAGATTCTCCAGAAGTGTCAAGACCTGACGCAGGATAACCAGAAAAATCAGAGCATACCCTGCCAGAAAGACCGAGGGCTTGATAAGATGGTCGTCCGAATAGTCATGGACAACGACTATCGTGAAAGCCATTATCGCGGCAAGATAGGGTGCGAGCACGCGAAGCAGGGCGCGCGAAGCGGAGACGCGCGGCAGCACAGCCACTTCTTCTATATCCTCATGCTTACTTTTCCAGAGCAGTTGCACCAACGAGGCATAGCCAACGAGTATCCAGCCAAAGGAGAGTGACCAGTCGAACCAGCTTCCCGTTTGATAGGTGTTGTTGAGACTGTAGTAGGTGAAAGTCGTATCGAAGAAGGAGATCAATATCAAGCCTGAAGCGAGGAATATCAGACCACGTCTGCGGCTCTTATCGGCGGTGATAGAGCTGAGGAGGATAAAGGCTCCGAAAAGACTCACGATATCTGCCAGGGGGTACGAGATGCTGATGATCTTGCCCAGCAGCGTGACATCCGATTTGTGCCATAGCTGCCGTACGAGGAAGTACCAGCTCAGCATGCCCACTCCGCTCGCCGTAATCGCACTGTCGAGCAATAGACGTGCTCGACCGACCATCGGAATGCTTCCAAACAGCAGCATCAGACCGACAATCAGACAGGGAGACGCTCCCAGGTAGCCTGCATCCGCCCAGCCAGGGAAGGGCACTTCCATGCCTCGGACACTTTCGTAATAGGTCCAGATCATCTGCCCCACCGCAAACGACAGTCCTCCGATTCCGATCAAAACCCATCCTGCACGGAGGTTTTTTGAGAGCTTTGCTCCCCACCGTGCAAAGCACAGCCCGCAGATTCCTGCAAAGAGTGGTGGGAAAATCTGATATACGTTGTTGAAACCGTGGTAAAACTGCTTGCTGCCCGGTCGAAATATGAGCATTGCGATGAAAACTACCGAATATAGTAAGGAACACACCACAATTGTGGTTTGCAGCCGGGACCATCTCTTTGAAAACATCGTGCTCAACCTCCTCGAGTGGCAATTGCAATGATCAGTGGCTTCGGCATCTGTCATCAGCAATCACACGAGGTATATTCCACACATTCCAGTCTCTTTAATATTATCAATAAGGTAATCGGGCAAAAGCTAGAGCGTCAACGTCGCGCTTCCAGCCCAGTATTGCTGTCTATGGCATCGCAAGATGTTTCTGCACAGCAAAGGAAGACGGTTTGATTCTCGCCGGCGTAAAGACCTCTCAAGACACCGCACTGCCAACGCCCTTTGCCTCACTCTAGCCCCGCAGAAGCGGCAGTCAGAAAGACGGCATTTGCCCGAGGCAACTCGACACGATCTCTATATAGGCAGGGAAATTACCGGGAGCAAAAATATAGCGCCTCCAGCAGGAAGATGAACTGCTGGCGAGAGAGGTGAGTGGATTGATAATTGACAGCGCTATTACGGAACTCAAGGAAGAGGAAATCAACGAGGAGGATGGCATTCGCCTGCCGTCCGGCAATTTGCTCTGGGGCATGCAGGGTGGGAAAGGCGAGCGGATAGACGTTTGCTCGCCTGCCAGTGGGGAACGGATTGCGTACGCATCGCTATTGAGTCAGGAGGAGCTCTCGACGCTGACTGCCCCTGGCTCCACTCTAACGCCTCTTACAGCGCAACAGATCGCAGATTTTGCGGCTCGCCTTCACAGAGCGCTTCTGAGTATGCGCCCTGAACTGAGGGAGGCAATGCAGCTGGAAACGGCATTCATTTCGGAAGATTGTGAGGAGTTGCTGGAGGGAAGTCTCGCCTATATTGAGGGCTATTGCTGCCATTCCGGGCAGGCAGACGTCATGGAGACCGTGCCTATCCTCTATCGACAGGCTGAGCAGACCCGACAAATCAGATCATTGCGAACGCCCTGGGGAACCATCGTCGTGATTCTGCCGCAGAATGCTTTTCTGCTGCTGAGCGTGGTCTGCCTGCTGAACGCGCTTGCCGCAGGCAACAGGGTGATTCTGCGTGCACCGATGCAGTCCGCATGCTCTGCGGCGCTGTTGGCAAAAGCAATTGAGATCGCGCAGCCACCTCAAAACAGCGTTAGCCTCGTCATGATTCGCGCAAAGGAGCTGCTATCCGCGCTGTATCAGTCGTCGAGTGCCTGTCTGATCCACTATATGGGCAGTTCGCGCCACGCTCCCCAAATACTTTCAGACACTTTTCAACATGGGAAAGCTGCGCTGATCGATGGCGAGGGAAATGGCTGGGTCTGGGTCGGGGCAGACGCCTGTCCTGAAGCAGCAGCGAAAATACTGATCGCAGGCGCCCTGCGTTATAACGGACAGACCTGCACTTCGATCAACGGCGCAATGATTCATCCGGCGCTCTATTCGAGCGTACGCGATCTGCTGATAAAGTACTGGAAAGAACTCCGGGCTGGCTGCCCGCTCACCGAGACTGTGCCTGTGGGACCACTCTTCGATGTCGCACAGGCGGAATGGTGCGAGCAGCAGATAGGAGCGAGCGGAGGAGTAGTGCTCTGCGGCGGCCAGCGTACAGCGAACCTGCTCAGCCCTACACTGATAGAAAATCCGAATCCAGACAGCTCTCTTGTGAGAGAGGGACTTTTTGGTCCTGCTCTGTGGATTGCCCCCGGCGATGCCGAAACGTTTGTGAATAGCTGGCGCTCGAATCGCTTTCCCCTTTGCACAGGTATTCTCTCCCCCTCTGCCGATGCTGGCTGGTGGCGCGCCCGCCTGCAAAACCTGGCGCGGCTGGTGATGAATGGAGACATCAGTCAGGAGTATCTCTTTGAGCCATGGGGAGGCTATCCGTCGAGCGGCATGAACGTCGTCGGAGACTGGAAAGAGAAGTATCAGCGTGTGGTTCAGACAGATGAGCCCTTCTTCTGAGAGCGATCGCCTGGTCCCGTCTGCCTGTCGAGAGGAGCGAAGCTGCCGCAACAGAAGCGGCTGTTAGAACGGGGAATGCCGCTCATCTCACCCTGCGCGGAGAGAGTCGGCTTAAAGAGGTCACAATGCCAGCGAGCGAAGACAATTTGGCTTTACAGACTGTTGGAACCGACTCCGAACATGCGTCAATTCTCCATCAACTCCAGGAAAAGTACGCAGAGTATCTGCGGGCGTTTCGCGCCAGAGATGTCGCCGGAATAATGTCACTGCTGGCCAGTGATTTTATCTGGAATCTGGCGGACGGTTCGCAGTGCAGTCGTCTCGAGACGGAAGCAGCTTTACGTCTGCAGTTCCAGACAATGAGTTCTTCAGATCAGATGGCTATCGCTCTCCTTGAATTCACATCCGATGGGACGATAGCCACTGTAGTGGTTCAGGAAAAGAGCGAAGGTCTTTGTTATGAGAAGGAAGAGTGCCACTTCGTCACGACGGAGTCGATGCGCGAAACCTGGTCTCGAGTGCACGGGGACTGGCAGATGGACACAGCGACCGTTTTGGAGTCGCAGACCCTTCTGCTGCCAATAACCGGCTCCATAAGTTGAATAGATTCCCTGATGAAGGCGATTCGAATGTTCGCCTGCACACAAGAAATAGAGGACACATCAATGCTGGATCATGCCCCTGAGATCACCTACTCTCCCTGGAGTGAGTGGAGCCCAAAAGAGTACCTGTCGGAATACTATGCCGAGATGATGTCGGACGAAATCTGCGCTCTGGAGTTCCTCGTTGAATCCATGCGCTCGCTGGCTCCCGTCTCGGCAGCGCTCGATTTCGGATCCGGTCCCACTGTGCATCATCTGTTTGCCCTTGTGCCGAAGGCAGAGGAGATCCATACCGCGGAATATCTTCCCGCCAATCGTACTG
Source organism: Chthonomonadales bacterium (assembly GCA_038216735.1). GTDB lineage: Bacteria > Armatimonadota > Chthonomonadetes > Chthonomonadales > Chthonomonadaceae > JBBQPY01. The sequence goes on along the minus strand of JBBQPY010000105.1, from coordinate 8,199 downwards.
AGATAGAAAACTGGGTCCAAGGGCATGAAAGCGCGCATGACTGGAGCGCGTTCGCCTGCGAAACACTGCGGATAGAAGGGACGGCGAATCCACTTCCGGCTGCCGTGGAGGCACGTGAAGCAGAGACTCGCCGCCGTCTTAGGTCCATTATGGCTGGTGATGCGGGAGATCCCGATCCGCTCGGAGTGGAAAAGCGTGAATACTATTCTCTCGTGACCACACATTACTGTGCGGAAGGCGCAACAAACGATAAGGAGACGTGGCGGCGCTATATGCGCAACATTGCCAGTCTGGTTCGTCCGGGAGGAACTCTGATACTTTCTGCTTGCGGGGCAGCGGATTTCTACTGTGTCGGGAACCGTCGGTTTCCCTGCGCGGGAGTTACCGCCCAGGATGTGATTTCCAGCCTCTCTACGAACGGCTTCCACAATCTCGACCTGCGAGTACGATCTGTTCCCGATCATTCCACACAGGGCTATAGTTCTGTTATTTTTGCATGCGCGACGAAACAGGCGGCGCTTGATAACGTGTAAAAGCGGTATAACACGCGGGCGAAGATCGAGTTTTGGTGGGGTCTGGATGGGTTTACTACAGAGGTACTGTCTTCTGATGTTCGTTCTAAAGGACGTAATGTGCCCTATATGCCATTAGCGTCTATCGAGAGCAAAGTCGAGATTCCAGTCCAGCCCTCAACCTGTGATTACAGGAATACCGGCCCCGTAGCCAGACTTCAACCACTTCTAAGGATGCCCCATCGAAGGGATATATGCCAGCAGCCAATCGTAGTCGATCTGTAAGACGCCAGGGCGTTATATGACCTGTCCTGCATGGTAACTATTCACTTTAACTTCAGTTTCGGATTTACTGGCAGAATATCTGCATTGCCTCCTCTTCACGAAGCTTCGGTAGAGGGATCGGAGAGTGAGGTTGAGTAGTTGCAAAATCGGATGGATTCTACAGGCTGACGACATTCATATCACTGGAACTAAATACTTGAGACACACGTCGGAACGGTGATATTATTAGAACTAACACAGTAACTGCAGAGAAACGCCAGGTGAACTTGCGTACGAGCAATATGCGATGGTGCATCTCCTCGAGATTTCGAAATATGCTGTTATACTTCTCGAATAGGATTAGCACCATGACGATTCGGTTGCGCATTTCTGTCGCGCTCAATTTAATGCTTGTATTTATGCTCATCAGGAGCGATGGTATTCTGCATCTCATACGAGAAAAGCTCAACATCTCCTTTACAAAGCAATCTTTGCTAACAATAAAATCTATTGAACCGAGCAGGCATATCATTCGTCGCGATGCTTTCGATGCGCTTCCTGCCAGGACCGGGCAGACCGTATTTTTGGGTGACAGCCTGATCGAAAATGAGGAGTGGAATGAACTCTTCAATCAATCGGATATTCTCAACCGGGGTATTTCCGGAGATACGATTGTCGGTGTACAGGATCGGGTCCCAGAGATTGCAGCCTTAAAACCACGCAAAATATTCTTGATGTGTGGAATCAACAGCTTGCTCGCAGGCCTCCCGCCAGCGACTGCTGCCGGTCAATATCGAGACCTTGTCCAAAGTCTGCTCAAAGCCTGTCCTGACTCCACAATATACATTCAGAGTGTTCTTCCGACGAGTTTCGACAAGGACAAAGTAGCTGCACTCAACCACTCTTTACAAGACATTAAGAACCCACGTGTCGTCTATATCGACATCTACTCGCATCTGCTTGATAAAAATCATAGTATCAATTCAGAGCTTTGCTCGGATGGCATTCACCCGAACGGAGCGGGATATGGTGTATGGGGATCGGTGCTGCGCCCCTACTTATGAGTACCGTGCTCATACGCCAGCAGTCCCGTATTTTCGCCTTTTCGATTCCGAATATTCTCCAGCACTGTCGCTGCTTTCCAGGATGATTGCCCATAGATATAATTTCCCGAATGTAAGAGAGCGCCGCTTGGTGCGCCCTCTTACATTCGGGAAATAGTTCTTTTACTGACCATTATCACATCTACTTGGTGGGAACATCAATGCCTATCGGTAAATCGCAATTGCCTCCAGCCTTTTCTCGGAATGCTCTCCAGCCTTTTCATTGGTTGACGTTTAGACAAATAGTTTTGTCGTTTCTGCCTTCTTTTTGTCCTTGAAGACGACTTTGTACCGGGGTACCTTCTCGATGTGGGCACCTTTAGCACGACCCGGCGATTTTGCGTGTATCTGGGGCGCACGCGAAGGCGTTCCCCGCTGCGCGATACTTGCTGACGGTTTGCGCCGCACTTGCGAAGGTGTCACCGGACGCTCGTTTCGTTCCCATGGCTAGTGCATAAGCGCGAGCCGACGCATCAGACATCACAGATAGCGTACACACGCGGCCAGATCGGTTTAGCTGCCAAACTGCTTGCGGGTATACAGGTGCGTGTTCCCTCAGCGAGTACACGCGCAAGCGCATTGAAACGAAGTTCAATCGAATCAAGCGGCGCTTTGCCAGGTGCATTCATGCCGTGACGCCGTCCAGATTTGCGTTGCATGTATTTCTAACCGCGCTGGCATTTGCCAGCACCGACTACGAACCAGGCAGCGACTTTGGTGACTAACTGAAGATCAAGCGTCCACTACTTTTTGCGCGTATGCAGCAGAAACCAGTCGGCAAGCCCTGCCCCACGGTAGGCATTGTCCCATGAATTATGACCGACGCCGGGGAAGGTTGTGATTTTCGCGTCGCCTCCCGCCGCTTTGACGGCATCGACCATGTCGATCGAACCTTTGACGGGAACGGTCATATCGGCTTCGCCATGGAACGCCCAGATCGGCGTATTCTTCAGCGCCTCAGCCGTTTTCACATCGCCCCACCCGCAGATCGGCGCAATGGCGGCAAACAACTCCGGATGTTTTGCGCCGATCGCCCAGGTTCCGTGCCCGCCCTGCGAAAGACCGGTCAGATAGAGACGGTCGGCATCGACTTTGTAGGCTTTCTTCGTCGCATCCAGCATCGAAAGCACCAGTTTGTCGTCGTCTTCCCAACTGTCTTTGATGTCGGGTTTCTGCGGGATGAGCACCAGAAAGTGCCATTTGTCGACATCCAGCATGATCGCCGGGCCGATGCCGACCGCCGCCTGCTTCAGCCCGTCGCGCCCGCACTCACCCGCGCCGTTGAGGAAGATGATCGCCGGGTAAGGCTTTGTGGCGTCATAGTCCTCGGGCACATAAAGCACGTAGCGATATTTCTGCCTGTCCTGCTCGATCGTTTTGAGGAGAAACCCTTTCGGCGTCTGTCTGTCGGAAGCGCGTTTCGTCGACGTTATCGTCGCTCTGGTATCTGCAGAAGCGGGAGTATCCTGCGCGAAGGCAGCGCGTCCGGTCGAAAGCAGCCCGATTCCGAGCGCGACAGCGACCAGATTCACCTTTGATTTGAACATAATTATTCCTCCACTTACTCTAAATCGACAAAGTATCTATTCAGAACTATCGGATTTCCAGCCCCTCGCTTCCTCACTCGTTTCAGGTAGAGGTGGGAAAGACAGTACCGTCACCTTTGCCACGCATACTCCCCCTCTTCTTAAGTGAGGCACGAATGGAGATAGGGCGGGAGGTCAGGTTGCCCTTTCCCTGGTAAAGCACATTCGAACTGGGATGGTCGTCATCTGATAGAGAAAAGGGCGAATGCCCGGCATGGGGCTTGGACGCTACCGCGGTGCGCTCATCGAGGAGAACGCCGCGATCTGCATAGCCCAGAAACCCGCCCAGCTTAGCAGCCCGATAATCGCTACGATAATAGCGCCCGTCGCTATGCCATCTCCTGTCAGATATGGGTTCTCCCGAATCCGCTTCTTCGCCTGCAACGCTTTGTAGATCGCGAACGGATCGAGGATTGGCGCACAGCAGAATATCCCGATTATCGAAGCGATCAGCGCTTCGTTGGCTTCTTTGCACGCCTGAGGAATGATCGGCGGCTGATAGTTCGCGCCATACGGGGACGGATACTGACCGGGCTGACCAGGTTGACCGTACTGCTGCTGTCCCGGTTGTCCGTACTGCCCCGGCTGCTGCCCCGGTTGTCCGTACTGACCCGGCTGCTGGTTGAGGGGCGCAGGCTGCTGATTGAGCGGAGGCGCCTGTCCATATCCGGGCTGTCCCGGCTGTCCGCCCTGATTCGGGTTCGGCGTACCATATTGAGGATTCTGGGGCGGCTGACCGTATTGTGTCGGCTGTTCGGGCTGACCGTACTGCGTCGGCTGCGGCGCGCCATAACCCTGCGCGGGCGCATTCAGGGAAGGCGCACCGCCATAGCCCGGGTTCTGCTGCTGATCTGGCGGTGTGCCATAGGCTGGATTCTGTTGGGTCTGGTTGGGAACTTGCGGCGGGCTGTAGGTCGGGATGGAGGCAGGGGGGCTGGAAGCAGCGCCACTGCTGCCAGTCGCGCCCATCAGACGCTGCAATGCCTGCTGCGCCGCCGGATATTCCGACTGCAGAGCGAGCGCCTGTCGGTAAGCCGAAGCCGCCTCTTCGATGCGCCCTACGCGCTCGAACAGTACGCCCAGATTGTAGCGTACCTGAGGACTCGTCGGCTGCAGTTGACTGGCGCGGCTCATCGCGCCGAGCGCGGCTTCGTCCTGACCGGACTGCCGGTAAGCATCTGCAAGATACATATGTGCCGGGCCATCGTTGGTGTCGAGCCGGCAAGCCTGCTCCAACTGCACGACAGCTGTACTGACATCCCCACGCTGCAGCGCAGCAATCCCATCATCGCGTTCAACGGACATTGGCGTGTTGCTCCTTGTAAGAAATCAGAATAAGAGATCAGAGTGAGAAATCAGAATAGCGAAAAGGTAAGATTACAATTGCTGATTATCGGGGAATGAAAAGTATCCTGTATCGAAGTGCAAACGGCTTCCAAATGAGAGAGTCGAGAATTCCTGCTGCAGCCCTTATCCCAACCCTCTCCCTGCCACTCGTACCTCGTTAGGGAGAAGGGCAAATACAAGTGGAGGTTGCTCCAGTACTGAAGGACGTTAGCATGTCTCAGGCGGTCACTTTGAGTACCCGTCTAAATGCCTCAGCCAACCTTCAGCGCAGCATCACGACACGCTCTTCTGTGCGCAGATCGCGCTGCTTCTGGAGATCGTGGATCGTGGCGCATAGATAGCGGTTCGTGTCGATAGTGAAGTCGATACGCAGTCGCGCCTGTGTGCCGGAACCCGGCGGCGCAAGGCGCAGCGCATCGCCTTCGTTGAGCGTGATCACACACTCGCCCTCCTCCGAGCCGTTCGGTATCCAGTACTCATTGCCGTTCATGCGCTTGCTCCACGGCAGGGAAACGCGCCCGCCATAGCCCACTTCGCAGATCGGAAGCCGGAACAGCTGCTGTCCCTCCGTCACCGCATAGTAGCGAGTCTCGAACGGGTTGGGGGTCGGGTAGCCCGTGCCGCGACGTACAAGGCGCTCATATTCGGGACGCTGCTGGTTATCGTTATAGACGCGAATCGCATAGTCGTGGTGAACGATCTGATCGACGCTGAAGCCCGCTCCGAATACCGCCGCACCCTTGACGACCGCCTCGAATGGCTCCCAGTAGTGCACCCGCTGCGCTCCGAAAAGCCGCTCGAACAGTTCGCGCACGCCCGGCAGCAGCGTCGATCCGCCGACGAGCAGCACCGCATCGATGTCCGCCTCGTTCAGTTCGTGTTTGCAGTCGTCGAGCGTCGCTTCCGTCAGGACTTCCAGAGTCTTGTAGAGCTCGTTACGCTCCAGCATATCGAGGAATTCCTGGCGCGCGATTTCGATCCGTCCGCCGCCCTGAAGCAGGAAATAGCTGCTATCTGCGACTGAGGCTTTGTTGCTCAGGTCTTTTTTGATCGCCTCCGCCTGCGCGAGCAGCACGGGGCGCAGCGTATCCTGATGCGCCATCAGACGCTGGCAGCCGAGGTCTGCGATCCAGCCATCGATCGTTTCGCCGCCATAAATCATGCCGCGCCCGGCAAGCAACGTTGCCCGATGCTGGCTCGCGCCAAGCCGTCCACCGCTGGAGTTGGGCGGGTGGGTGCGGACGATCGCGAGATCGAGCGTGCCGCCGCCGAAATCGACGACCATGATATGCTTTTCGTCGGTTAGATCGACGCCATAACCTAGCGCGGCCGCCACTGGCTCGTCGAGCGTACGGAATCGCGAGACTCCGAGTTTGCGCGATATCTGTGCCAGTTCTGCGCGATAGGGTTCGTAGCTTTCGACCGGAACGGTCATCGTCAGGTCGGTGACCTGTCCTTCTTTGCGCCACCAGCGCAGTGCCCTTGCCAGCCGCTGCATTCGGGTTCGACTTGGCTCAACGCGCTGCCGTTCGTATTCCGCGCTCGCGGCAAGCAGTTCGCGCAGGAAGACGGTTGCGCACTGCCGCGCAGAGATCGTCTCCGAGCCGACCTGGGCAACTGCCTGCTGGCTGGCGCGTGCGAGAGTCTTCTTGAAGGAGCGCGCCACCGGTCCCATCGCCTGCAGGTCGGCGCCGTGCATGAACTCGCGCGCCGCCATTGCCGGACGACCGATAATCGCGCGGTTGATTTCCTGAAAGTAGATAACCGAGGGGATGAGCGGCGTCCGCCATGCCGGTTCGTACTCCGCCAGCTCTTCGAGTGCAACTGTAACCGCGTGTGTCCCAACCCACTTCGCAATCAGCGTATTCGTCGTGCCCAGATCAATTGCCCAGTGCGTATCCATAGATGAACTAACATTCCTCTTTAGCTTCGTCTTAAAATCGGTGGTTCCGCTTCAGCATTTTAATACGGGACGGGACAGGCAGTCTCAACCTTAATTTGTAACTATTCACCCTGCCTTCCGTTTCGCACTTACAGGCAGAAGCGCTGCATTGCCTCCCGCTCTTCCCGAAGCTTCGGGAAAGGAAGTGAGGGGGGAGGGTGAATGGTTACGATTCTTTTATAACGTTATTGCCGCCAAAAGATAGAGAGCTGTGCAACTCGCAACCTTCTCTATTATCTCTACGCGCGGCACGATCGGATAATGCGTAACTGCTCCAAGCGTCTCATGGCAACTGTCCTCGATTATCGACAGTGTACAAGCCGTGAACAATTCTTCCTGAACAAGTCACTGTGAACGATTCCTATTGTTGCGCCGCGAATTGCCGATCAGGCACGCGCTGCGGAAAGGCGCGTCAGTCCCAGTCCGACATTGCGACAGAGCGGATCATCGAGTTCGACGCCGATCTCCTCCAAACCGATGAGCCCCGCTCCGATGGCAAAAGGCAGATGCGTGGCTGCGATCGTGGCATTGGGAGCGGACTTGCGCACCTGCTCTCTGAAGGAACGCAGCACAGCCCGCCCGGCGAGAAAAACCTCTCCGACTGCGCCGACGGTCACCGATTCATTCTGCAGCCCAAGCGACTTCAGCACGGCGAGCAGGCTGAATGCAAGCTCCTTTCCTGCTTCGCGCAGGATACGCTTTGCCGCCGCATCGCCTTTAGCGGCAGCAAGATGAACGATTTCTGCGAGCGCGGTCAAATCGCTATAGGTCTCCGGCTGGCTCAGTCGGTCACGCACACGGCGCAGGTCGGCGGCGGCAAAATACTTGAGCAGCAACGGCAGCATCGCTGTCGGCGCGTCGATTCCGTCTGCACTGCGGCAGCACACGGCCACGCCGTGCAGAGCAATCCACTGACTACTGCCCTCGTCACCACCGGGCATTCCCCATCCGCCCGACTGCGCCTGCTTCCCGTCACGGTTGACGCCGTAGGCGGCGGCGCGTGTTCCGGCGATCACGACCGCGCCGGGACGCCCGAACGTAACAGCGTAGAAGGCGCTGCGTGCTGAGTCACCGAAAAAGAGCTGCTCTGCCGGAACAACCGCTGCAAGGCTGTTTCGACCGGCATCGGTGTTCGGATGAAGGCTCAAAAAGGCGGCGGCGATACGGGCGTTCTGCAGGTCCGCCATCACGACAGCGCTCTGAATCGCCTCGAGCACACTGCGGCGCGCGCGTTCTGCCCCTTCGATACCGACAGTACTCGTAGGGATCGGATTGCCGCTCTGACCGATGCCCAGCACCATGCCTGTTTCGTCTATTACAACCGCCGTTGTGCTGGTTTGCCCGCCCTCGACTCCGAGTACATAGCGCATGACGTACCGCTCCCGAACTCAACTGATTGGCACTGAGTTCCGCACTCACACCAGTGATTCCTGCTTTCCCTGGCT
>JBBQPY010000104.1:0-18912 GCA_038216735.1 Chthonomonadales bacterium | reverse complement strand
GCGTCTCACGCCCGATGATCTCTTGCGGTGGCTGCAAGGAACGCAAGAGCGCAACGAACGTGCCAAGCGTTCGCACATCAAACGACGGCAAGCTCGCTTGCTAAAAGGTTCACCTCCTGACCCGTCGTTGTAATACTAGATCGGTGCCAAGGTAGTCTTCATGCCGTTAACCTGGAGGAATTGAGTGGAAGAAATTCGAAAGAAATTGCAGCCAGCCTATAAAAAGCTACGGGAAGCTAACTATTTCCTTCGTAACTCAGAGAAAAGCTCTAATCCTAATTTGAATGGAGAGGAGATTGATTTCCTGCTGAGCGCGTGTAGCTCTGCACTCGGCAGCATCATTGATAAGGCTGACAAAGCAGATGCGCCGGAATTTGCAACCTGGTATTACGAAAGGTTTAGAAAAGATTCCGAAGAGGATTTTAAATTCATCAAACTGATGACTTCTCAGCGAAACCTGAACAGTCACGATTCCGCTACAGTGTTTCATCCAAAAATAGAATACACTCCGATGCCGAATAGCAGGATGTTTTCGATTGGAGGGAACAGGGAAGGCTCTGTATCGATCGGCTTTGTTTCTCCTGGTGTCACCCCTTCAAGTTATGGAATCAATGTTCCGCAACTCAATCTGGACAACATTTCTGTACCTGACCGCGACAAGGAGCCCGATCTATATGAGGAGTGGCAGGATAGGCTTCAGGGAGCCGCTAATTCCTATACTAAGCTTTATACAATATTTGACAAAATGTTGGACGCCTACGTTGCTTACCGTGAAGCTGGAAATTTGATAGTTCCCGAACCAAGAACTGCAGATTGGAAAAAGCATTTCAAGAAGGTATGTAAAGAGATGGCTCCCATAATTCGAGAGATGGAAAAATATGGGGATGAGTTTCAGGTGTGGATTGATCAATCAAGTAAAGCAGTTTTTGCGATGGAAACTATTCTGAACGACACATTGGATGGTCATTGAGCCCTCCCATGCTCTGGGATGCTTTACTCTGTATAATATCCATTATCAATAGTTGATTAAAGCATTCAGTATTGTCGGATTTGAGACGGAATTTGCATAGTGTTAGCGTACTCTAGATGGACTTTGCGGCGAGGTAAAGCGAGTGGAAAATGAACCTAACAAAGCTTCGACGATCGCCGAAGCGGCCCAAATGCTGGGCGTTTCGAGGCGCACTGTCTATCGTCACCTTAAGCAAGGAACATTATTGCGTGTCAAAAAGGGTGACACATGGATTGTCAATACGTCACAATTTGTGTCGAAAAACACGCCCATTGATCTCAATGCAGAAGTCATCACCTCGTCAGATGTGTCAAATAATGACATGAATAGTGACATTGGCGACATGATTTCTGACATACAGCCGACCAAGGAACTGTCTGTGAGAGATGAGGCCATACGTCGGCTGGAAGCGGAAAATCAGCAGCTGAGACAATCGCTTGCGTCGCTTCAGGAGCAGATGTATGAGTTGGCAAAGCAGACGGTGTCGCAGGCAATTCAGGCTCAGACGCAGCAACTTAAGAATGCTGCACCTCGGCGATCAGGTTTTGCGGCATTTTTCTCACGAAAACGCTAGAAAACGTTGATTATATGCTGCGCCGCGTATCGTATAAGAGGATTTACGCCTCCATACCGGTATAATTTCGTAGACAGCAGTCATTTACTTGTGGAGGTGTTCAGATGGCGCAGGAAAATCATCCTGGAAACAACAGATACTCTCGTCGCGAGATCATTCAAGGTGCCGCCGCGATATCGATGGTCACATTGCTGCAGAATTCAGCGGGAGCGACACAAAAATCGCCGAATGAGAAACTGAATATCGCCATGATCGGCACTGCGAATCAAGCACGGTTCTCGATCGATAACGTCAGGAGCCAGAATATTGTTGCCCTGTGCGATATCGATGACATCTATCTTGCCGCAGCGGCACAAGACTTTCCTCGAGCGAAAACATACAACGACTATCGGAAACTGCTGGAACAGAAGGATATCGATGCGGTCGTCGTTGCGATTCCTGATCACATGCACGCGCCGGTGACAATCGCTGCGCTGCAGTCGGGACACCATGTGTACTGTGAAAAGCCGCTCACGCACTCCGTGTATGAAGCAAGGCATGTTGCAGAAACTGCTCGGAAGCATAAGCGTGTCACGCAGATGGGCACTCAGATTCACGCTTCCAACAACTATCGGCGAGTCGTAGAGGTCGTACAGAGCGGTGCGATCGGCGCGGTGAATGAAGTTCATGTCTGGGTAGATAAATCCTGGTCTGGAAGTGGGCGACCGAGCGATAAGCCTCCTGTTCCGGCGACACTTCACTGGAATGAATGGGTAGGTGTCGCGCCTTATCGCGATTACAATCCTGCGTATCTGCCTGGTTCCTGGCGAGGCTGGTGGGATTTCGGGGGCGGTACGATGGCCGACATGGCTTGCCACTACATGGACCTGCCTTTCTGGGCACTGAAGCTGAAGCATCCGCTCACGATCGAGGCGCACGGTCCGCCGGTCAGCACGGAGAATGCTCCCCCGTGGGTGATCGCAGAGTACCAGTTCGGGAAGCGTGACAACATGCCGCCCGTCAAATTGACATGGTACGATGGCGGAAAGCGTCCTTCGCTATTTGCGGAGGGTAAACTGCCGCAGTGGGGAGATGGTGTGCTTTTTATTGGCGATAAGGGAATGCTGATCGCGGATTACGACCGCTACGCACTGCTTCCTGAAAAGGATTTTGCTGGATTCAAGCCGCCTGCGACCACAATCCCCGACTCGATCGGACACCATGCAGAGTGGATCCAGGCCTGTAAAACCGGTCAGCCCACGACCTGCAATTTCGACTATTCGGGAGCGCTGACGGAAGCTGTCCTGTTAGGAACCGTCGCATATCGCTGCGGTCAGAAATTGGAATGGGATCCGATTCACCTGCGCGCAAAAAACAATCGCGAAGCGGATAAATATCTCAAGCCGCACTATCGTTCTGAGTGGCATCTCACCTGAATCGCATTGAATCGACAGCATGGATGCAGGCATGGTGGAGGCTTCATCCTCAGAGCCAACTCGCTGCAGCGGTCGGCAGTGGACGGGAATGAGCAACAAGATGGAAGGCGGTTTTGGGATGGATACGCGTCGCGCGAGTCGAAGAAGACGTCCGCTCAATCTGGTGCTGATCAAATCGCTGATCGTATTTATCAGCGGCACGATCACTGCATTCGTCGGCGCAATTACCGGTCTCGCGGCGCAATCGGCTTTCGCGCCGATGCTGAGCTGGATGTTGGGATTTGCGTCAGACAGAGCGCATGGGACAGCGCTTCGCTATGCTACCCTCGCCTCTCTGAGCGCAGTGCTGACCGGGTGGTGTTTCAATCTCGCACCAAAAATGTTTCTGCTCAATGGGATCGTGATTACCGTTTCCGCAATCGTAGGCGCACTTGTCGCCGCCCCTCTTTCGGTGAAAATGCAGACTGCAAATGGCAAACGCTGGCTCCAGACGGTCGGCATTCTGGTCACGCTGCTCGTTGTCATATGGACAGGACATCTGCGCTCGTTCGATAATCCCCATCTCGAGCAATGGCATGGGTTTCTGGCTCTGGCCGGAATTGGATTCACTGTCGGCGCACTCACGCAGATCATCGGGCTCGTTGGCGGAGGACTGCTCGTGCCTGCCCTCTATTTCCTGGGCGGTTTCACTGCGCAGCAGTCGGTTCTACTTTCGCTGCTGGTCGTGTGTCTGGCATCGATCGTGCCTGCATGGAGTTATTCAAAACGCGGTCTGATCGACGTGACGTACGGAAACGCGACGATGCTCGCGGGCATTCTTGGGGGTATTGGCGGCGGTCTGCTGCTCGTACGTATACATAATGAGAAGATACCGATCATTCTATCCGCAGTGATCGTGATGTTTCTGTGCGGGCGGGAATTGACGAAACAAACAGGCGAAACAAGCGTGGAGCCGGATGCCATAAATTGAGGAGGGCGGCTCGGAATGCGTTTCAGCATCTTTAAGAAGATTGCTCAAAAGGTAGATCAGATCGTTACCGGTCGCGGTCGGATCGATGAAGACCTGTTCGATGAACTGGAAGCAGAATTAATTCAGGCGGATATCAACGTGCACACGACGCACGTTCTGCTTGCTGATCTTCGGCAGGCTGTGCAGGACGAACGACTGACAACGATCGCGGAGGTAATGTCGATTCTGAAGGCGCGGCTGCGCGGCATACTTGAGGCGGGCACCGGTGACGCGAGCGCAAACGCACTCCGAAAAGCGGAACACGCCCCGACTCTTTACTTGATTGTCGGTGTCAATGGCGTTGGAAAGACCACCTCGATCGGCAAACTGACGTATCGACTGCAGAAGCAGGGCAAACGGGTCGTGCTGGCAGCGGCGGACACATTTCGCGCTGCTGCAATCGACCAGCTGCAGATATGGGCGGACCGTACAAACACGGAAATCGTGCGCCATCGCGAAGGTGCAGACCCCTCGGCTGTCGTCTATGATGCAATCAAAGCGGCACGTGCGCGCAACGCAGATTATGTAATCGCGGATACGGCGGGCCGTCTGCACAATCGGACGAATCTGATGGAGGAGTTGAAGAAAATCAATCGCATTACCGAGCGAGAACTGGGCCATCCAGCGGACGAGGTGCTCCTTGTGCTCGACGCGACGACCGGTCAGAACGCGATCGAGCAGGCGAAGCAGTTCCAGAAAGTCGTGCCGCTCACCGGACTGATCCTGGCGAAACTCGATGGTACGGCACGCGGGGGAATCGTGATCTCCATTGCGGATGAACTTAAACTGCCGATTAAGCTTGTGGGCGTCGGCGAAAAGCTCGACGATTTGGAGTTTTTCGACGCGAAGAAGTTCGTCGAAGGGCTTTTCGAGTGACACAGGTGTTAGTAAAAGGGACGCACCGCGATAAGATCGAGGTGTATGCGCTGGCGAGCGGCAGCAGCGGCAACTCGTTCCTTATCAAAAGCGGACCGACCAATATTTTGATCGATGCAGGCGTTGGCGTGCGGACATTAGCACCCGCGCTCGCAAAACGGGGGGTTGGCGCAGACAGCCTGGATGCGATTCTGATCACCCATGAGCATACAGATCACGTATCCGGATTAGAAGCGTTGATACGCCGCACGAAGGCTCCAGTGATCGCCAACGCGCGAACACTGAGTGAAATCAAGCGGAGATACGAGACCGATTTCTTATCCCGTGAGCTGCCGACTGGCGATACGATCGGCATGGGGAGCGTAGGAATCCGTTCGTTTGCAGTCGCACATGATGCGGTCGAAGCTGTAGGATATTGTCTCGAAACTAACGGCTGTACGATCGTCTATGCGACGGATACCGGACATGTTACCGCCGGTTTGCGCGAAGCCATTCGTGGAGCGAGTCTTGCTATCGTCGAAGCGAATCACGATCTGAGCTGGCTGCTGCGCGGTCCCTATTCAGAGGACATGAAACGCAGAGTCGCTTCAGACACCGGACATCTGGCGAACGGGGACTGTGCGGATTTGCTTGCTGAGCGGCTCGAAGAGGGCGGTACACTCGCGGTCTGGCTCGCGCACCTTTCCCGCGTCAACAACTCCCCCGCGCTGGCAAAACGGAGCGTGATGGCACGGGTCGCGGCGCAAACATCGGTGCCGTTCTTACTCGAAGTGGCGCTGCGCGATCACCCGAGCCTGGCCTGGACGCCGGGAAGACAGGCTGTACAACTGTCCCTACTGTGAGGAATATAGAACATAGTCCTGACTTCCTGGTTTGGACATACTTGAGACACAGGACTGAAGTCCTGGTCTGGAATTGCAAAGCCCGCCTGCGCGGGCTGAAGGCACTGAGCGTTGACTACGCTAACTCGGGAATGATTGCAATCGCCTCTATTTCGACATCGACGTCGAGCGGCAGACGTGCGACCTGAACGCAGCTTCGAGCCGGTTTTATGTCCCCGAAATAGTCTGAGTAGACCTTGTTGAGACGACTGAAATTGTCCATATCGGCAAGAAAAACGACAACTTTAACGCAGTGCTCGAGGTCGCTGCCTGCCGCCTTCAGCACATTCTGTACGTTTGTGATGCACAATGTCACGGCGCGCTCGAAATCGTCGCGGCACACCTCTTTGGTCGCCGGATCGAGCGGGATTTGTCCAGAAACGAATACGAGGTTTCCCGTGACCATGCCGGGCGAGTAGGGGGCGCCGCTCACGGGCGTCCCGACATAGATCGCCCGTTTTGAAGAATTATTTTCCATTTTTGCTGCTCCTTATTTTCCGTTGGGCGGTCGTGCGTTTGAGTATGTGCTACGCTGGCACATCAGACTTATAACTACTGCTCTTTTTCTCAACGAGTAAACCATTTTGACGACCCACACTGGATTCTACCTCCGAAACAGGCAGCAGTTTCTCTTTTTGTGCCTACTCTCTATTTTTTGCATGGTATTGTATCGTCCTGTCGGCGTGAACGCACAGGAAGTCAAGGTCAAATCACGTCCAAAAATTGGGCTGGCGTTATCGGGCGGGTCAGCGCGCGGCTTCGCGCACATCGGTGTCCTGGAGTGGTTCGACGCGCACCATATCCCAATCGACTATCTCAGCGGCACCAGTATGGGCGGTCTCGTCGGGGGCTGCTACGCGACGGGAATGTCAACTCATGAGATGCGCGCATTGATTGAGGGGGTCGACTGGCAGAAAGCGCTAAGCGGCGAGCCGCCCTTCGAAACACTGACTTATCGGCGCAAAGAGGATCGTCGGGCAATCCCGACGAAAATCGAAGTCGGACTGCGCAAAGGGATCAGTCTGCCGAGTGGTCTCGATGCCGTGCAGCCAGTCGGCATGATACTCAGCCGTATCAGCTATCCATATTCTGAAATTCCAAATTTCGACGCACTGCCGACCCCCTTTCGCTGTGTCGCAGTCGATCTGGAGACCGGAAAATCGGTGACGCTCAAGGATGGATCGCTGGTCACGGCGCTTCGTGCTACAATGGCAATTCCTGCCGTTTTTACGCCGATCGAACGTGAGGGACGCCTCTTAGCCGATGGCGGAATACTCGATAATATCCCTACCGATGCCGTCAAGGAGATGGGCGCGGACATCATCATTGCGGTGGATATTTCTCTGCCACTGCAGGACAGAGCGTCACTGAAGACTTTCGTCAGCGTTCTGCAGCGCACTGCCGACATATCCGGTCTTGAAAACGAGCGGCGCAGTCTGCAGCTCGCCGACATCGTGATCGCTCCCGATCTGACCGGTATGTCGAGCACCGATTTCGACAGAGTGGGTGTGTTTGCGGAGCGGGGATTCGCCGGAGCGGAAAAGCGCGCTGCGCTGCTCAGCAAGTTCGCTCTGAACGACGAAGATTGGAAAGCTTACGTTGCCGCACGCAAGAGCCGTCGGCTGGAAAAGGAATTTACTCCCGCATTCGTCAAGATAGATGGAGTCGGAACGCGCGGAGCGGCTGCGATCAACGAGAAGCTTTCGATCTATAGAGGTTCGCCTTTTCTGCCCCCTTTTCTTGAAGACGATCTCACCTCTCTGACCGGTCAGGGACGTTACGAAAGCACGCTATACGAAAAAGGCAGGAACAAGGAGAGCGAAGGGCTGCTCATTCATATCAAGGAAAAGAGCTATGGACCCCCTTTCGCCAAGTTCGGACTGGAAGTAAATGGAGCGGACACCAGCAACATTCAGTTCAATCTCGCAGGTCGGTTGATCGGGCTGGATGTGGGGAGGTATGGCGCCGAAACACGAACCGATGTACGAGTCGGATCTCAGAACGAGGCGGCGATCGAATACTATCTGCCATTGAGCCAGCACGGCTGGTTCGTTGCACCTCGTGCCTTTACGCTGGGACAGTTCATCAACAGCTACCGTGGCAGTTCGCGACAGGCGGTCTTCAACACGCGCAGTACCGGTCTCGCTATGGATATCGGCTATGCGCCCGGACCGCTAAGCGAGTATCGACTCGGCTACGAAATCAGCCATTTTGATAGCTCTTTGCAAACCGGCGTGTCCAACCTGGGCCGCCTGTCGGGTCCGCTGAGTGCAATCTCTTTAAGATGGAATTTCGATGGGCAGGACAGCCCGATCATTCCTACTCGGGGCGGACGCTATACCCTTGGGACCCACTACTATTTCGCCGCGCCGCATGCAATCAGAAGCTATCCCGACGCGGAACTGCGCTACAGTCAGTTCAGTCCCGCCGGCGTGCAGGGAACCCGGTTCGTCCTGGCAGGGGCAGGGACGAGTTTCGGCAGTCATGGCTCAGTATCGCAGCAGTTTACGCTCGGGGGTCCCTTTCGGTTGAGCGCGTTCGGTCAACAGCAGTTTCGCGGGGACAACTATCTGCTGGTGACAACTGGCTATCTCCGCAAAATCTCGCAGCTGCTGCCACAGATCGGCGGCAAGGTGATGATCGGTGGGTGGTACGAGGTCGGAAGCACGTTTGGAAGTTTCTCGCAGTCTCATTTTTCGCAGGATATCGCGGTCGGGTTTATCGCTGAAACACTGATTGGACCCGTCGCTTTCGGGGGGAGTTTCGGCGATCAGGGCAATGCGCGACTGTTCTTTTCGATCGGCAGTCTGTTCTGAGAGAAGTTGGCGCAGGTGCTTGCGTATCAACAGGAATTTCAGGTCATAAGGTTCAAACAATGTCCAAGTCGTTTTCTGGTTCTCGATTTATCTCGATCAATGCGTTCGTTCTCATTCTGGCGGCTTCGACTGCCCGTGCGCAGCTTAGCAATCCTCCCCAGCGGCCGACTCCTCCGGCATCTCCTGGCGGCGCGAAGCAGACGCCCACTCCCGGTGCGCCGCTTGCCCCTGTAACGCCAGTCTCAGGTAAGGAGTTGGATGCCCGAGGCGAGGCGTTGTTACAAGCAGGGAAATATACGGAAGCGATTGACACCTTCCTCAGTGCGTTGAAGATCAATCCGAAGGATATTGCAGCGCAGGACGGTCTGGGCCGAGGATATATGGGAGCGAAGAAATACGCCGACGCTTCCAAAGCATTTCAGGCGGCTCTTGACCTGAACCCGACAAATCCGCGAAGCTTTGCCCTTTTGTCCGCTGCTCTGGAAGCGGATGATAAACCGAAGCGGGCACGGGGCGTACTCGATCGCGCTATCGAGTTAAATCCGAATATCGTTGGCCTTCGCATCCAGTACGCCGATACCTACTCGACCGAAAAAGATTACGATAGCGCAGAGAAGGCATATCGCCAGGCACTCGGCTACGCGCCCGACGACCCGTCTCTGCACTTGAAACTCGCCGATACCTATGAACAACTGGGCCGACATACTCTTGCATTGATGGAATACGATGCGGTCACGAATGCAACCAGTCAGGCAGAGTATCTACGTGCATCAAGCCTCGGACGTTCTGGGTCGCTGGCTGGACTACGGCGATTTCAAGAAGCGGAAGCCATTATGCGCGATATGCTTGCCAAAAATGCGAAAGATGCAGATGCGCATTCGGGACTCGCACAGGTGTTTGAGGCGGCGGACAAACGTGACGAAGCGATCACGGAATATCGGGCTGCACTTGCAATCAGTCCGGAGAACCCTATTACGTGGGGCAATCTCGGCTGGACTCAGTATGGCGCGGGTAAATATGACGAGGCGGTGACGAGCAGTCGGAAAGCCCTCGGGCTCGATCCGAAACTCGTCTATGTCCACTTCAATCTTGGTTTGATCTATGCAGTGCAAAATAAGTGGATGGAAGCGCGGATGGAATACGAAGCCGGTCTACGCGATGCGAAGGGTATAGACGTTCAGTCGGGACTTACGGACATAGAGAAAGCGCTGGGCAAGCAGTCAGCCAACTCGGCGTTGCGGAGCGCCTGGGATCTACTTTCGAAGAGCAAACACAATTCAGAGGGTGTATAGTCGTTGCTAAGATGCGATCTGACGTAACAACTGTTACCTGACGATTTACCCTGGTAATTTCCGCAAAGGACAGGGAATCGAGTTTTCGGTACTGTGCTCGATTGTCAGAACTTTCGGGTAATATTAATATGAGGCGAGCGAGTAATCCGGGAACATTGACAGTAGCACACACGTCAATTCCCCGAAATCGCACTCGTCGAGGATGTGCTTAGAGCACAATTTGCAGTGAACAGGAGATGAACATGAAGCAGATATTTGTTAAAGGTGTAGCGGCGCTCGTGCTCGGCGTGGTGCTTGCAGGATGTCAGAATACGACAGAAGGCGCCGCCAAGGACGCAAGTACAGATGCGGCAGCTGTCAAGGACGCGGGCGCTAAAGCCGCCGATGCAACCGCGACAGCAGTCGATAACACCGCTGCTGCTGCGAAGGAAGCTGGCGCGAAGACCGCAGAAGCTGCCAAAAATACGGCCGATCGGGTTGGCTCTGCCACGGACAAAGCAGTCGGCGATATGGCTGCAGCAACGAAGAACGGCGCGGATGCTCTGACGCTTACGCCGAAAGTCAAAGCCGCGATTATTGCTGATACGGAACTCAACAATACTGCCAACAAAATCAACGTGGATTCCGGTGACAACAAGGTCGTCTTGAATGGCAATGTCACGACAGAGGCACTCAAGCAAAAAGCCGGTCAGATCGCTGAGAAGGCCGTGAAGGATGCAGGCGCTACTAACACAGTGACCAACAACCTTACCGTTTCGAAAATGTAACTTCTGAAACGAAGGTTTCGAAATGCAAGGTCAATACAAGAACCGGGGCTCAGTGCTCCGGTTCTTGTCTTCATGTGGAACTCAGGCTGCCTTAATTGCTGTGAGCAAAATCAGCTCCTCATTATAACCAGGCGGATATATGCGTATGTGGGCGTAGTTCAGCTTGCCCTCGTTGTTCAAAAGCGGTATATTAACAGTACAGAATCGTAGTATAATCAGGACGGAACTCAAGCGGCGCGTCTTACTTTTGAGACGCGCCCTTTGCTGTGTATCTTCGGGCACAGCATGCCTCAGTTACGCGAGAGTGCAGTCACTTCGCGGGCTGTTGAGCATACGGTCAGCTTCGAGTAGGACATTAGCGGTGGTCGGTCATGCTCCGGAAAGGCAAAAGTACAAAATGATACACAAACTTATAATTATCGGTTCCGGTCCTGCAGGATATACAGCGGCATTGTACGCCGCGCGGGCGAACGTCAAGCCGCTGATGATCGACGGCGGTACAGGCTTAGGGCAGGAACTGCTCGGAGCGGGCGGGCAGTTGATGATTACGACAGAGGTGGAAAACTACCCTGGCTTTGAGCATGGGATTCAGGGACCCGAACTGATGCAGGTGATGCGCAAACAGGCGATGCGTTTCGGCACGGAGATCGTCGAGGAGATGGTGACGAAGGTCGATTTTTCCCAGCGCCCGTTCACGCTCTGGACAGAAGATAAGATGCATCTCGCCCGAACGGTAATCATTGCGACGGGAGCCTCTGCGAAATGGATCGGGCTTCCGGAGGAGCGACCGGTTTGGGAAGGCGGTCTTGGCGGCGCAGGAATATCGGCGTGTGCGACCTGCGATGGATTTTTCTTTCGCGGAAAAGAGATTGCGGTCGTGGGCGGTGGTGACACGGCGATGGAAGAGGCGATCTATCTTACGAATCATGCCAGCAAAGTCACCGTCATACACCGAAGGGATACTTTGCGTGCTTCGAAGATCATGCAGGAGCGCGCTTTTAAAAACCCCAAGATCGAGTTCATCTGGGACTCCGCGATCGAGCATGTACATGATCCGGCGTTGAAGCGCGTTACGGGGGTGACGCTTAGAAATCTGCGAACCGATCAGCAGCGTGAACTGGCGGTCGAAGGCGTCTTCGTCGCGATCGGACACAAGCCGAACACATCCCTTTTCGCGGGACAAATCGAACTCGATGACGCGGGTTACATCAAAACTACGCATGATGTCCGCACCAATGTGTACGGTGTCTTTGCCGCGGGGGATGTGCAGGATATCGAATATCGGCAGGCGATTACAGCAGCGGGCTCAGGATGTATGGCAGCGATCCAGACCGAACGCCTTCTGGAGGCCGAAGGCGATACGGATATCCTCGAAACCCCGACCAACTGGTAATCTCGTCCAACAAACTGCCCGCAGGGAGCGCATCTGTCAGGGCGTTTTGCCTGCCGGCCTCGAAGTTTTCGACTTGCTGTCAGATGGCGCTTTGACCGGCGAGGGCGATCCCGCGGCGGGAGCAAGCGAATCCGACGGCACCTCCGCAGGGGGAGCACCCTCAGCGTGCGCTCCCGTCACAGCGGAATTGCTGTCCGTCGGGGCTGCGGAATCATTGATGGTCATGCGCATGATCTGAATGATCGTTATTTTGTCGCCCTCACGTATCTCAACGTTGCGCGTATCGTTGGCTCCGACGATCTGCGAGATCAATATGGACTTTTTGCCGTCGCGCGTCTCTTCGCGTTCTGTGGGAGCGGCAGTTGGATCCGCGGGGGCTGCGGGTGTCATTCTAGAGCGATAAAAGTCCGCGACCGTTTTGAAACTGTCGGGCGTCTGAAGGATCGTCGACGTAATTCCGCTGGAAGTAGTACTCTGGTCAAGCGTACCCCCATCTGCCAGAATATACGGTTTCGCGCCGGGGTACAGTGGCACTCCCAGATCCACTTCTGCGGGCAGTTTCGCTGCGGGCGTGACTGTAGGCAGTGCCGGAGCGACGGCAGGCTGGTTGGCAGGCACAATATTGTCGCCATGAATCTCTGTATTGCAGCCGGGCAGTAAACACGCCGTACCAATTATCAGAGCGAGGCGAGCAGCAGATACTTTGGAATAGTTCATATTAGAAGGCGTCTCCTCAGAGAAGGGG
Source organism: Chthonomonadales bacterium (assembly GCA_038216735.1). Taxonomy (GTDB): domain Bacteria; phylum Armatimonadota; class Chthonomonadetes; order Chthonomonadales; family Chthonomonadaceae; genus JBBQPY01. The sequence goes on along the minus strand of JBBQPY010000104.1, from coordinate 6,135 downwards.
TATTATCGATTCGAACGCTGCGACCGATGATCATTGATATTCACCACTTGATTCTAGCCTCAAACCGCCCACAAGTCAACCTCCTTTTTACAGAAGTCCGATCGTTGTTTCCCTTGATGCTCGCCAGTAGTTGACAAGCGGAGTGCAGGCGAGTATTATGGGGCTAATATGAACTCATCCGATTCACCGTTTTCTACTGTGCCAGAAACGTATTCAGACTCAGCAGAATCTTTCAGCACTGACCTTGCGACAGCGGTCGTGTACACGCGTTCTGCCGGTGCCGTTCGTCGAACTTTGCCCGTTTCTGCTCCACCTCCAGCGCCGTCGGCGCCACCGCCCTATTTCCGGACGCAGGCATTCGAGGGCCCACTCGATCTGCTGCTGCACCTCATCCGTGCCAACGAAGTCGATATTTACGATATTCCGATCGCCGAGATCACGCGGCAATACCTCGCCTATATGGAACTTCTTGAGGCGCTGGACCTGGCAGTTGCGGGAGAGTATGTCGTGATCGCCGCGACGCTGATCGAGATCAAATCGCGCCTTCTGCTGCCGCAAATGCCTGCTGCTTCCGGCGACGAAGAGCCCGAAGACCCGCGCGCTGAACTCGTCGCCAAACTTCTGGAGTATCAGCAGTATCAGGGTACACTGGAAACCTTACGCGGCTGGGAAGAATTACGGCGCAGTATCTATTTTCGGGGCGCGCTGGAAAACTCCGACGACTATATTCTGCCGATCTCAGAGGCGGAAGCGGCTCCATTGCAGTTATATCAAGCGCTGCACCGACTACTCGTCGAGGCGGGTGTCGATGACAAGCCGGTGACTTCCGTCACGCCGCGCAGACGTCTGAGCCTGCGTCTCAAAATGCTCGAACTGGCACGACGCATTCTGGCGGCCTATCCACAGCGAGTCGCATTCGAGAGTTTGTTTTCGCTGCCCTGTCCGCGCTACGACATCGTGCTTACATTCCTCGCTCTGCTCGAACTCCTGCGCTCCGGGCGCGTCCGCTGCGAACAAAAAGACATGCACGACACTATCTGGCTCACCGCGATCGTCGAGAGTGCGCAGCAACCTGCCTGATCCCAGTAGCTATCAGCTAATCGAGAAAGCCTCGTGCTGAGGTTCCGTTCATGAATTGCGCGACCACGGATGCAGCGAGACCCCCGACGATCACAATCAGATAGCACATAATCATCGGTCGCGAAAGCTTTCTGGCAATCAGGAATAGCACGATCAAACTGACCGGAACAGCCAGGATACTGAGTAGGAACAGGTGCATATGCCAGCTAACGTCTGCGTCATTCATTTTGGCAATCATACATCTGTCCTTTTCCTTATTGTTAACAAATCACCCTCTTGTTAACAAATCACCCTCATCCTTCAACCCCTCTCCCGAAACTTTGGGAATAGGGGGGTGAATGCGTATATTCTGCCTGTAAGTTCGTAACGGAAAGCAGGGTGAATAGTTACCCCTTTTGTTTCCATTCTGACATACTGCATGCAAGACTCGGAGATCATAATTTTGCAGACGAGCGATACTGAAATCGACTTTCAATCCGGTGTGGATACCCTACATACGGAATCGAACAAAGATACGTTCGAGGGGACAAGTCCTTCTCATACGCGATCGGACAGTAGTTCGGATTTCGGTAGCGATCCACGCGACAGGGTGCAGGTTGATCCAACGGACGGCATGGGCGAAAATACGAATGAGCCGTTACAAGCAGATGACTTCACTCCAGGCAATACGGAAGCCGCGCTGGAGTGCCTTTTGTTCGTGTCCGGCGAGCCGGTTGCGATTGCCGATCTTGCTCGGGCGCTCGGTCTGGATGAGTTATCTGTCGAAAGTGCGCTTCGTGGGTTGCAGGTGACACTGAAGGAGCGCGGCAGTGGACTACAAGTGTTGCGGATTGCGGGCGGCTGGCAGCTTGCGACACGTCCTGAACATGCCGGAGCGATCGGGCGCATGCTGACGCGTGGAAGCAGCAAGCTTTCGCGAGCAGCGATGGAAACGCTCGCGATCGTTGCCTACCGTCAGCCGATTACCGCCCCGGAGATCGAGGCAGTGCGTGGCGTCAACGTCACCGGAGTGCTCAAAACATTGCTGGAACGGCGTCTTGTAATGGAAGCAGGACGCAAAATGAGTCTCGGTCGCCCGATGCAGTACACGACCACGAACGACTTTCTGCACTATTTCGCGCTCGCCGATCTAACGCAGCTCCCGCCTCTCGAGTCCGATCTCGCTCCGCCCGCCGCAGTCACAACGGAAGAAGTTGCAGATGGAGTCGTCCCCGACCAGCTATCCTCTGAAGTGGTCGAAGTCTCCGAATAAGACTGTTTCGTCACTCCACATTGCTCCCCCCATTATTTACAGGTTTCCATTTGCAGCATCGCGGTATAATTCCATAGATTGTTTTATGTTTTATTTTGTGATATAATCAACCAACACTCCATATCAAGGCTGTCAAAATGATAAAAATGAATTTGTTTTTGGTTAATCCCCAATTCGCATCGGAGCGCAAGTTCGCGCAACGGGCACTGCTGGCTGTTTTGGCGATTATACTTTTTGCTTTGGTCGGCTGCTCATCCAAACAAGAGACGATACTCGGAGTGCCCGCTGCGCAATCGGTTTCGGTCACCGCGAACGCACTATCGCTCAGCTCAGGGGCAAAGAGTGTGACACTGCATGGTGAGATGACGGAAAAATGTCCGGTGGCCGGATGCTGGTTTATGCTCCGCGACAAGACAGGAATAGTGAGAGTCGATACCAAAAACGCAGGATTCGTGGTGACTGAAGTGCCGGTTCACACACAGTTGACGGTTACCGGAACTGTCGCGGTGGGTACGCCGCCCGGACTCAATGCGACCGGCATCCGTTACTGACTGATGCGCAGCAAAAGAGCGGGAGCGCTCCTGATACTCGGACTGACGGGTATTGCGCTCGTCTGGTTCCTCTCGAACTTCGCCTTTCGCAGCAGCGACCCTGTACTTGATGTGACCGAAAAAACGCTGCGGCATGACTCGGAATTGACGGGCGTCTGCCCATGGCGAGATCCTACGACTGATCGAGCGCGTTATTTCCCGACCGCGACTGGTACACGCGAGGAGATGCTGGTGTTGGGACGACAGCGTAAAGAGGCAACAGTTTTGCTGGGTCGTTCCCCGACAGCGGAAGAGAGTCTGCTGCGTGTCCACCGACTCGATCGCAATGGTGTCCTCGTTGGTACGATTGTTACACGGTGTCTACGTGGGGAAGCGGGAGTGATCGAGCTTGTGCTTGCTGTCGATGCCAGTGGCAAAGTTCGCGGTGCCCACATTCAGCGTATGCGAGAGCCGGACGAAACGGCGCGTCTGCTGCGCTCGCAAGCCTGGTATGCTTTGATGATCAATAAGGGAGCATCTGCTGACTGGTTCATTGTCGGCAGACTCTTACAGCAGCCCAAATCCGCACAGACTTCGGCACGTGCCGTTCTGGAAGGAGTTCGTAACACGCTGATAGTACTCGATCTTGCAGCCGCCGATGCAAAATCCAGGCGGGAATAGTCACAAAGAATAGAAAGCCATCATGTTCCGGTTCGCCCTTCATAATCTGCTGCGCCGCCGACTCCGGAGCCTGTTGACTCTGACCGGAATTGCAATGGCGATTTGCGTGATGGCTTCGCTGTACTCCTTTGGTGCGGGATATGAGCGTGGGCTTAACCGCGAGCTGAAAGGAATGGGAATTCAGTTGATGCTCGTGCCGCTTGGCTGTCCGTACGACGCGGCTGCTCGTGTGCTGAAGGGCAAATCACTTGATGTGTCGCTTCCGGCAAGCAGTGTCGAGACAGCACGAAACGATTCCGCCGTCGCCTGTGCCGCGCCGATGCTAATGGCCACCATACCGCGCCCGACGGAGGGCCGCACCGATATGTGGGTCGGGGTCGACGACACCATCCGCCCGCTCAAACCCTGGTGGAAGATGAAGTCGGGAGGCTGGTTTATTGGTTCAGACAGTGTACTGCTGGGCGCAGAGGCGGCAGCGACCGAGCTTCGTCAGGTCGGTGACCTGCTGTATAGTCCGGAAACGAAACGCAGTTTCCGCGTCTGCGGCATTCTCGAGCGGAGCGGCACGAGCGACGACAGTCTGTTTTTCATTCCGATGCTGACCGCGCAGGCGATGTTTGGGCAGCAGGGAAGAGTCACCGCCGTCGCTGTTCGCCTCCACGATCCTTCACAACTCAGCGTCGCGGCGGCGCGTCTTCAGAAGATTCCCGGTGCGCAGGTCGCAACCATGACCGAAATGTTGGGCGTGTTCTTGAATTTGCTCGTTGGGGTACGCACGCTCGTATTAGCGGTCGCAGCGGTCTCCGTTGCGATCAGCGGGTTATCGGTCTTTAATACGATGTTGACCTCAGTACTCGAACGGACAAGCGAACTCGGCATTCTCCGGGCAGTCGGGGCGTCCCGATTTGATGTTTTCGTACTGATGGGCCTGGAGGCAATGCTGCTGACGGTGTTTGGAAGTCTGCTGGGTCTGCTATTGACATTGCTCACCGGACGTGCGATCGAGCAGCTAATCGCACATTTCCTGCCGTTATCGCCCTCGGGTTCACTGCTCGAACTGACTCCGAAGATTGCAGGGTACTGTTTACTGCTCGGCGTGGTTACCGGTGTCATCGCAGGAATCTACCCTGCCTGGCAGGCTAGCCGTCTGCAGCCGATGCAGGCGCTGCATACTGAATGACAGAGTTGAATTCGCGAGCGAAAGTAGAGAAGTTCAACACACGATGACCTGGATCCGATTGGTTCTGCAAAATGGCGCTCGTAGAAAATTGCGAACTATAGCCACTGCGATCGGCGTTGCGCTCGCGGTTGGCGCGCTGTTCAGTATCGTCTCATTTCAGCGTGGTTACCAGATTGGGATGCGCGACGAACTGGATAAACTCGGCGCCCATATCCTGATCGCTCCCAAAGGCTGCCCGTATGATGCCGCTTCGATTGCCCTGCACGGAGCATCGTGGCCCTGTTATTTGAAAGCGGATTATTTACAGCGCGTGAAGGCCACGGAAGGTGTTGCCGAAGCCTCACCGATGCTGATGAACGCACTGACGGACCAGGTGAGCGGTTCGCAGTCGGTCTATGTCGGAGCCAATCCCGATCTGCTGGGCGTGAAACGCTCCTGGAAAATCGACGGCGCGTTTCCGACTGTCGACACGGATTGCCTGATCGGCTCTTCTGTTGCGAAAGCGATGCACCTCCAGCAGGGACAGCAGCTCGATTTGCCGTGTCTGCAAGGCCAATCCGGTCATGTTTCCGGTATCCTGCAGCCGACTCAGGGGGCGGATGACACGTTCATCTATGTGACCCTGGCAAGAGCACAAAAATTGTTTGGACGTCCAGGAGAGTTGACGCACATTCTCGTACGCCTCACCGATACCGACAAGCTCGACAGCGTTGTCGCAGCTCTTCGCGGATGTGAGGCGGGAATGGATATGAACGTCGTACCGCTCACGCATCTGTTTCGAACGATTCAAGGAATGGTAAACTCGACCCGACTGCTGCTGCTCTGCATACTCGCTGTCGGGACACTGGTGGCAGGCGCCGGGGTGGGGAATACAGTTCTGATGGCAGTCACTGAACGAACGCGTGAAATCGGAATCATGCGCGCGATCGGGGCTTCAGCGAAAGATATTTTCCTGCTCGTCTGGCTGGAGACGCTCGCTCTGTGCGCGCTGGGGTGGGCGATTGGAATCGTCGGGGCGATGCTCGGCGCCAACGGGATCGAAGTCTGGCTCAGGGCACGTCTGCCGTTCGCGCCGACGCAAACGCTCGTGCATCCCGAGTTGGGAACTGCGCTCGTGTGCCTTGTGGGGGCGCTGCTATTAGGGAGTGTCGCAGGAGTGCTTCCTGCATGGCGCGCCGCACACTTCTCTCCGATCGAAGCGATGCGTATCGGCAGCGGAGTTTAGCGTGAAGCACGACGCAGACGACCATTTCGATAATGAGCACAAGCTGCTGACATGCACCCAGTTTTGAGTAGCAGAGGAAGAGTGAGTCTTCTCGTCAAACAACACGGACAAGGAGACGAGCAAGATGAAACAGAAACAGTTTACCAACGAGCAGATCGTGGCGATCCTCGCGCAGGCCGACAAAGGC
>JBBQPY010000103.1:0-19032 GCA_038216735.1 Chthonomonadales bacterium | reverse complement strand
CATTTGCCAGCACATCGGGCACCAGAAAAACACCCTGTTCACGCAGAATATGGTCGGCGGCAGGAGTAGTAGGACCATTTGCGCCTTCTACGACGATGCGCGCCTTGATCCGATGGGCATTCTCAGCGGTGATCTGATTTTCGATTGCTGCAGGGATCAGCACATCGACATCTAGTTCAAGGAGGTCTTTCGGTGTAATCGGCTCACCACCACTATGTGTCGTAAGAGTTCCATCACGATTCGCACATTCACGCAAGGCAGATATGTCCAGACCTGCTGGATTATAGATCCCACCAATCGCGTCGCTGACAGCGACGACTTTGGCGCCCATCTCATGAAAAATACGCGCTGCGACTCCGCCCACGTTGCCAAATCCCTGGACGGCGACGCGTATATCCTTGATCTCCTTACCCGACTCCTTGAGAGCTTCTCGGGTAATCAGAACAATGCCACGTCCGGTCGCATCACTGCGCCCTTCCGAACCACCGACTGCGACCGGCTTACCGGTGACGACAGCAGGAACAGTCCTTCCCCGCATCATCGAGTAGGTATCCATGATCCACGCCATCGTCTGCGGAGTAGTGCCCATATCGGGCGCTGGAATATCGGTGTCGGGACCGATGACAATGCTGATTTCCGAAGCGTATCTTCGCGTCAGCCGCTCGAGTTCGCCGGCAGAGAGCGTCTTCGGGTCACAGACTACTCCTCCTTTTGCGCCTCCGAATGGGATATTGACTATCGCGCACTTCCATGTCATCCACATCGCGAGGGCGCGCACTTCATCGATATCCGTCTGCAAACTGTAGCGCAGTCCGCCTTTGCTGGGACCACGAGCGATATTGTGTTGAATGCGGTAGCCGGTGAAAACACGAGTTGCACCACTGTCGAGCTTGACGGGGAAATGAACGGTAAGTTCACGTTCGTGATATTTGAGGATTTCGTGAAGGTTGGGATCTAGTTCCAGATAGAGGGCTGCGGTATCGAGCTGCTGGAGTGCATTCTGATAAGGGTTACTGCTTTCACGCGGTATGCCATCGTGAAGTACAGCAGGCGGCAATTCAGGTCGCAAAGTTTCTGTCCTGCCTTTGGTGGGCGCAAGGGTTGCCATTGATTCCTCCTCGAATCGAGAGTGAACTTGATTTGCGGCGAGGGAACTCCGAAGGTTATCCCCTGTTCCTGACAACTTCTCTGTCGTCAGCTGCCGCACAAACAACTATATCTATTCTACCTTACGCAAATAAAAACATAACCATTTCATTTGGTAGCACAATTCATTTTCAGTCAGTCTGCATATTTCGTCAGGTGAAATAGGAGTTGAGATTGCTATCGAGTGAAATGCTCGCGTCGATACAAGAGCAGGCAGCGTCGGCGAAAACTTCCCCAATCACTACGTTCAAGATATCAATGCTCAAATGAAATGGCTCGTCCGGCATTATACTGTCGGACGAACCGTGTTGTGGTTGATTTTTCCTGCTGAGTATTAATAATAAGCTATCGAGTGGGAGAGATTGGAAACGCTCCTGCGCCGACGTTCCTGGCAGCAAGGCTTATCGCTCTCCAATCTCTCACTACTATCCAAGAGAGAGCGACGTGTCAACTGCCTATGCGGCAGCCTGCTCCAGTACAGCGCTACCGCTCGTTGTCCGTGCCGGTTCAGTAGCGATATCCGAAGTGACCAATGATACGCCGCATATGCGATCAAGGCGAATGTCGTCTGCGTCAGTGACAAGATAGCCGCCATAAAGCGGTACGAAAGTAGCATCATACACCTTCGACACAGCCATTAATTCGCTGCCTGACCGATCCCGATAGCGTATCGTACATACCTGCCCAATATAGGTTTTCGCTTCAGTTAATAACACAATTATCCCTCCTGCAAACTATAAACCAACATCACTAATATCGAACTTGAATATCGAACTTAGCTGCGATGCATTCATCAGTGGAACTACTGGATTGACACAACCAGTGCACTGGATAAATGATATCCCTGCGAACAGAGCGTAGTGGATCGTGCTTACGATTGAAGACTATCCAACCAGAGTAATCCACGCAAAACAAACTACTAAATTAAACGGACGCCGGGGCAGATTTGCCGAAGCATCGTACACCAAAGACTATATTCCACCGACAGGGCGCATTTTCTGCTATGCTTTACACCGGGATTCGCCAACGAGGCCTCATTCCGCACAGGATTAACTTGGACTGCTTTCGACCGCGTTGAACTGTGCGGTCGAAAAGTTTAGCGCTATTCATAATGGAACTTTCCGCGTCGTATTCCCGATACAACTTTTGAGGCGTTTCTTAAACACCCAAAGTCGCAAGACGCGACCAGATTAGAGCAAATACATCCGGTCGATTCCAAATTCGATCGATTTACAACGAAAGATGAATTTAGTGACAGTAGTACGCTATGATTTGCATCTACATACAGAATTCTCACCGGATTGCGATACCGCTGTGTCCAAAATCGAAGCGCACTGTCTCGCACACGGACTCACGGGCATTGCCGTTACCGATCACGATACAATTTCGGGTGCGCTGAAACTTCGAGATAGTGCCAAAAACATTCATGTGATTGTTGGCGAGGAGGTGACGAGTTCCGATGGCGATATAATCGGGTTGTTTTTACACGAGCGTATCCCGCCCGGCATGTCGGGCGTAAAAACGATCCAGGCGATCCATGAGCAGGGCGGAATCGTCTATCTGCCGCACCCATTCGATCGTACCCGTGTTCGACGCAGCGGAGGCGCATCCCTCTCGTCGATAATCGACGGTGTCGATATCGTCGAGGCATTCAACGGCAAAGTCGGTCAGGCCAGCTATAATACAATGGCTGCGGAGTATGCTCTAAAGAACGACAAACTGAGAGCGGGAGGCAGTGACGCACATAGTTTGCAAGCGATCGGAACCGTCACCAACGAATTTACGCTGCCCGACGATTTGGCCCCGGATCGCATGACACCCGAATTTTTTTTGACCGCACTCCATTCCAACCTGATCAGGGGAAGACGTCGAAGTAAAATCGGCGGCGCTTTCATTATCGGCCGGCGCCCGTTCAGTCTGGCATGGCGCCGCCTCCGGAGGCGCAACAGTGAAGCCTGAACCGATTCACAACGTCGTGGATTCTCAAAGTAATATGCTCGCTGACGGATCGACTCATTCGTCGGAACATAACGAAAACCTTGAAGACCTGCCTGCTCTTACAGTCGACGTCTCACCAAGACTAGAGGCGACTGCCCATCTACCTCATGCTGGTCGATGCTTAATCCTGGTCAATCCGAGGGCTGGCGCTGTGATGCGGAGCATGTTTCCTGAGAAACTGAAGCAACGGTGGGAACGCCTGCGCGCCTGGCGATTGCATCCGGAACCGGGTTCGGCACAATCAGCGGCCGCCATGAAAAAAAGTGGCGGAATACAAACTGGCGAGGATCGTGGCGGTCAGATGCAGCAAGCTATCGGTCAGGAGGAGTTGCCGAGCTTCCTCAGCATGTTGGCTACTGCAGCGGCGCGAGCCGGCCTCGAGGCGAATGTAGAGGTCGTTCCCCCGCCCGCAGATCTTCCTGCGCTCTATCATTCGGCACTGCTGGCGGGTTATGATACGATCGTTGCTGTCGGAGGGGATGGAACCGTACGCACGCTGGCACAGGGTCTTGTCGGCTCGACATTACAACTCGGAATCATCCCGCTGGGCACCGCAAATAATATCGCTCGAACACTGGATATTCCTTCGGGTCTGGAGGACGCATTGCGAACACTGGCAGAGGGGAAACCAAGGCGAGTCGATGTGGGACGGATCGGCGGCGAGTATTTTCTAGAGGGTGCGGGAGTCGGGCTTTTCGCCGATGTCGTACAGAGGATTGGGCGAGAGGAGCTGCGGCCGTACCAGTTACGGCGTATGGTACGGATCATCGGACCACTCCTCTGGAATCTGCGCACTCGCACGCTGCGCCTCACACTCGATGGAATTATCGAGCAGGAGGCCGCGATAATGGTGACTGCCGCAAACGGGCGATTTCTTGGCGAAGGTATGCCGATTGCCCCTGCTGCACTGCTGAGCGACGGTCTGTTCGATGTGATCATTATTGGCGCGCTGACACATCGTGATCTGCCTGCCTTCGCCTGGGCAATGCTGCGTGGTAAACACCTCAATCTACCCAGTGTACGAATGCGGCAGGCGCGGGTGGTCGAAATCGAGCGTGTACATCGTTCACATCGCCCGCTGCCCGTCCATGCCGACGACCATATCGCCGGGCATACGCCCTGCGCATTCGGTATCGTACCACAGTCGCTGAGCGTGATCGTTCCCCCACCTGACGACCCGGCATTTCCTCATGAATAGTTGTTGGCTCTGCTCTCGCCAGAACCAAATCAGTTGGCTCAGTATGACAATATCCAATCCACTCGGAATCAAACGCGACTGCTCGCAAAAAATTGGCGATATTTTGCGATAACCTATATTTTTCGCCTTGACAGACCGCAACTGTGCCTGTATACTTAATTATCGGTTTACGAATTGAAGAACGGGCGAAATTGTGCGAGCGAGAGTTTCGGTAGTCCGGATGGTTCTTCCGCTTCTTGTTTGGATTGTTTCTGCTCCTGTTCGGTTTCAACGTGAACCGGCATTTGCGCGGCTTGAGTCCGTGCGTTTCTGAATCGAACAAGGAGTTTGCAGACAATGGCGAAGCGTATCTACGTGGGCGGACTGCCCTACTCGGCTACCGAGGAAGACCTGGAGAACCTGTTTGGCGCGACCGGCGCGGTGAAGGAAGCCAGCATCATCACCGACCGATATACGGGCCAGGCTAAGGGCTTCGGGTTTGTAGAGATGGACAACGATGCTGAAGCGGATGCGGCGATCGCAACCCTGAACGGCACACAAATGGGCGGGCGCACACTTACCGTGAACGAAGCCAAGCCGCGTGAAGATCGCCCTCGAGGCGGCGGTGGCGGTGGCGGATACGGCAGTGGTGGAGGTGGCGGTTACGGTGGTGGCGGCGGTGGACGCAGCAGCGGTGGCGGAGATCGCGGCGGTCGCAGCGGCGGCTACGGCGACCGTTACTAAACCCGACACACTTTTGTGTGCTTCATAATAGAGCCGGAGTATCCGTAAGGATATTCCGGCTTTAATAGTTCATACCCGCTCCATGATCCCAAAATCAACTTGATTTGCCTCCAGTACATAGACATCCCTTGCCCATTGTGTTAGAATAGCGCGGTGGCGAATCGAATCGTTTCTCTCGAACGCGCATGCCACACGTCTAGCACATCGTTAGACGCTATGGACGCCCTTCTTACTTTCGAGTGACTTCTCGTTCTACCCGACGCCACTAAAATTGTCAGATCAAATTCACCTTCCACTTACACGAAACACAGGATGATAACGAATGCGCAGTAACTTCAAAACAGTCTCATTTACTTTCTCTCCATCGCAAAATAACGCATTCTTGCTCTCGATTGCCGGACTGGCGCTAACAGTCTGTCTTCCTGGCTGTACCAGAGGAACGCCAGGTCCCGCAGCGCCGATTTCGCCAGCGATCGGACTGAAAGCGGCGGCTATTCCTGCTCCTGCAATCGTGCAGGTTGTGCCTCCCGCCGAAGGCGTCAAGGGGATTTATCTGACGGGCTGGTCGGCAGGGGGAACGAAGCGACTTACCGCGCTGGTTGGACTCGTCGACCGTACCGAGCTCAATGCAATGGTAATTGACGTGAAAGACGACGGGGAAATTGGTTATGATGTTGACGTGCCACTTGCGAAGGAGGTTGGAGCAAACCAGAAGATGTTCCGCATCGACAAAACGATCGCGATACTGAATGCGCATAGCATCTATTCAATCGCCCGTATCGCCTGCATGCGCGACTCGATCCTCCCGAAAAAGCACCCGGAAATGGCGGTGCATGATAAGAATGGGAACGTCTGGAAAGATCCCACAAAGCACATGTGGCTGGATCCGTTCAACAAAGCCGTCTGGGATTACAACGTGGACATTGCTCTGGACGCGATCAAACACGGATTCAAAGAGATTCAGTTCGACTACGTCCGCTTCCCGAGCGAGGGCAAGCTGACCGGGCTCGTCTATCCATCCCGAAAAGAGGGTGTAAAGCGTGAAGACCAGATTGCTGCCTTCCTGGAGTATGCGCACACGAAAATCAAGGCGCAGGGAGCGATTTTCGCCGCCGACGTTTTCGGGTTGACGAGTCTGGTTAAAAACGACGAGGGCATCGGACAGAAGTTTCAGAAACTGGTACAGAACGTCGATTTTCTTTGCCCCATGACCTATCCGTCGCACTACGCGTACGGTGAATATGGCATGAAGGATCCGAATAGGGAGCCGTATAAAACAATTACGTTATCAGTCGGGGACGCGCAGAAACGGATGGTATTGGCTGGTGAAAAGAATTGCCAACTGCGGCCGTGGCTCCAGGACTTCTCACTGCGCGGCGTTCGCTACGGACCTACCGAAGTCAGAGCGCAGATCAAAGCGGTCAAAGATTTAGGTATCAAAGGATACCTGTTGTGGAATGCTGCGAACCGGTATACGGAGTCTGCGCTTGCAACGGATACACCTCCAGTTGTCAAAACTGCAGCCGCAGATACGGGGCAGTCAGTTGCCAAAAGCGCGGCAGCACAAACAGCTCCAGTATCCGTTTCCGGTTCTACAACCAAACGATGATCTTTCTATTTTCCGTGTCCGCCCGAACTGCTTCATCGGAAACCAAGCATTAAAACTACGCACAGAGGAGAATTGTGACGCATGAAAATTGGTATTTTTACGGCTCTTTTCCATGACCAGCCGATCGAGAAATCGCTGGATGCGATCGCGGAAGCTGGTATTACAGCGGTCGAATTCGGTGGCGGGGCGTATCCTGGCTGCCGCCACCTCGATGATGTCGGTGGCGTTGAGACGTTAATCAGTGATGAAGGCGCACGCAAACGTCTGCTGCGGATGACCGAAAGCCGTGGGCTCGAAATATCCGCCATTTCCGTGCATGGTAATCCGCTGCATCCCAACAAAACGATTGGTGGCGAGCATCACAAAGCGTTTCACGACGCAGTGCTGCTGGCGGAAAAGCTGGGCATCGGCGTCGTCAATGGTTTTAGCGGCTGCCCTTCCGGACCCGGCGGTATCAATCCGAACTGGGTGACCTGTGCTTGGCCCGACGAGTTCCGCGACATACTGAATTATCAGTGGAATGAGGTAGCGATCCCCTACTGGAAAGAGCAGAATACATTTCTGAAAGCGCATAATGTCAAGTTCGCGATCGAGGCGCATCCCGGTTTCATCGTCTACAATCCGGAAACGGTGATGAAACTGCGGAATGCGGCGGGCGATAATATCGGCTGCAATTTCGATCCGTCGCACTTCTGGTGGCAGGGCATCGACCCGCATGCCGCCGTTCGCTATCTCGGACCGCAGGGCGCAATCTTCCACGTGCATGCCAAAGACACCCGCATCGATCCGATCAATTCGGGGATCAACGGCAACCTCGACGTCAAAAGCTACGGCGCGATTTCGGAACGGAGTTGGGTCTTCCGCTCCGTTGGCTATGGTCACGATCAGGGCTGGTGGAACGATTTCGTGACTAATTTGCGCATGGTCGGGTATGACTGGGTGCTGTCGATCGAGCATGAGGATGGGATGATGAGCACGAAAGAGGGCTTGACCAAGGCGCTGCAGACACTCGAGATCGCGGTCGTCAAGGAGAAACCCGGCACGATGTTCTGGGCGAAGGATTAATCCTCTTCATCAGCTACATGTCGGTTAATATAGAGGGCGGACACAGATCTATCCGCCCTCACAGACTCACACCTGGCATTTCCATCCTCCTGTTCAAGCTGCCTTGTCACCTTGCTGCCGCGTATTGTTTGCTCAGGCAACAATTCGCGCTTGCTGAAGTTCAATGCGATTATGATTATCTTTGTCTCGAGCTTAATTTTATAAGGAATCTAACCATGCCCACCCGCCGCACATTCTGTCTCGCTGCACTCGGACTAGTCGCTCTCTCTGCTTTCCCTGCGAGGGCACAGGATGCCAATGAGTCTCCCAGGGTCTCTTCAGATGCCAAGCGTGTCGCGATCGTCCCTTTCGGGAATAGGGACGGCACAGACGGGGCGCGGGATAAATCTCTGACGGCTTTGCGAACGCTGCTTGAGAAACAAAATTATCGTGTGATCGAAGGGGATACCGTTAAGAAGGCGTACGAAGAGGCATCAGGCGAGACCGCTGGTGTGAAAGACAAACTGCTGACGCTGCGCGATAAAGACTTGCTCGAGGTTGGACGCGCGCTGAAGGTGGATTTCGTAGTCGCAGCAAATTTGAGATGGCACACAAAAAGCATCTATGTTTTCCCAACACTTCGTACCAAAGCCGATTGTACGGTGGATGCGCTCGTCGTCGATGTAGCGAAGGCAGAGGTGGTTATCGAAAAAACGAATATTCAACGCAACTCAGAGAACAAAAACTCAGCAGCTGGGGTAGTTGCAGTGCTGGGAGGATTGGGTTATGGAGCGATCTCCGGCGGTCCGAAAACGCCGCCACAAACAGTCTCTGCGGTGAATGCGCTCTATGCCGCTCTCGAAGACTTCATCGGCACCAAAAAGGGCCCTCACAAGATCGATGAAGACAAGAAAGTAAGCAAAAAAAGACAAGGAGAGCAAAAGTGATAAGCAAGGCGAGGCTGACAAAAGCGAAGCAAAAAAGGAATAGCTTTACACTTACGTTGCTCCGTCTTTCGATCAAGCTTATCTCATGGCGATTTCACTTCACAGTGAGCTCACGGACCTGCTGCCAGCGGGATTGTGGTATCGACAGAAATGCTTCAACGACTTCCGGATCGAACTGTCTGCCGCTGAATTTCTCGATCTCCTCCTTCGCCGCGTCAAAGGAAACCGCTGCTCGATAGGGACGATCGCTCGTCATCGCATCGAGGGTATCGGCGACAGCGAAAATACGCGATCCGAGCGGGATATTGCTTCCTGCTAACCCTCCTGGATAACCGCTCCCGTCCCAAGCCTCATGGTGATGTAAGACGACCTTTGCGGCAAACCGCAGCATCTCGATTTTGCTGCACATTTCGTAACCGATTACCGGATGTTTTCGCATCTCCACCCACTCTGCGGGCGTTAGCGCCTCGGGTTTGAGCAGTATCCGATCCGGCACGCCGATCTTACCGATGTCGTGCAGTAATGCCCCGCGCTCGATGTGATACATCTCCCCTGCGCCAATTCCCATACAGTCGGCAATTTCCATCGTATAGGCTGTCACTCGTTCCGAATGACCCTGAGTCTCCGTATCGCGAGTATTCAGCGCAGAAAGCAAAGCATCGAGAACCGTCTCATTGGAAGTCTGCAACGCGAGTTTGTGCCGCAGCGCATTCTTGCGCAACAGGCTCTGCCGCGTCAGATTGCGCTCGACGACGATCGGGAGCTCACCGCTGCTGCAAGGCTTGGTGATGAAATCACATGCACCGAGATTAAGCGCATCACGCGCCATCGCGGCATCCCCGAACGCAGTGATCAGGATGACCGGCATATCGGGATACAGAGCGGCGACCAATTCCAGAAGTTCGAACCCGTTCTGCTCCGGCATGAAGATGTCGCACAGCATCATATCGAATGTCGCTTCTGTCAGGCAGCGGAGCGCATCCACACCTGAGGCAGCACATCGTACGGCATAGCCCTCTTCCGACAGCATCGCGGCGAACGTCTCACGCACGAGTTCATCATCATCGACAACAAGCATACGTGCTTTCGCAGGCGCAACATCGTCATTGGATGCAAGCGAAGTCAGCACAAGCGTATGCCCTTTCTGCCGAACAGGCAGATAAGGTTCAGGCAGTGCACGGGCGTGCATCTCATCGTCAACTGGAGTACGGCGCGGTTTGGGCGAATACATAGTGATTCCTACGTGTAGGTTTCCTGCTGTTGGAAATTATTTTGTTACGGCGAGTCTTCTTTTCGATCTTCATCCTGAACGCCACGAATCTGGCGCAGTGTATCGGAGTGTTTCCAAACCTGGCTTCCTCCAGCGCGTCTTGCACGACGGAGAGAATCCGTTGCTCGTGCGATCAGCGATGAAGAGTCAGCAATATCGAGCGTCAAGTTCGCGATACCGACGCTCAAAGTCAGCCAGGGACGCTCTGGATCCTCTGCATAAGCGCTCATTCCGTCACGCATTCTCTCCCCGAGGACCGCTGCCTGATCTTCAGAAAGCAGCGGGCAGGCAATCAGGAAAGTAGGTGTCAGGGCTGTTTCCGATGTCCGCGCTCGCGCCACTACATCATGGATGCGAGACTCCTGCCGAATGCATCTGGCCACCGCTTTGCCGATCAGCATACATCCCTCGCTGCCGAGGAAGCGCATCAGCGGCGTTTCATCGACGGCGATACTGATCAGAGCAAGCGGTTGCGCATGACGTGATACCATCAAAATCATCGCATTCAGATAGGTCTCCATGGCGTCGGGTGTCACCGCGCCAGTCTGATCATCTGCCGGAAGTATTGCATCGAGCCGTTGACTACTCTGCTCCGCAGCGGCAGTCTCAAAATCGTCCGGTATTGCCCATGTCCGCTCATGCGGTCCCTCGTCCCATTCCATTCTCATGACGGATGTCCTTTTCTGCATCTGACGTCAGTCGTCTGGTCCGCGCCAGATAGTGCTGCGAGAATAAACGGACGTTGCTGCCTCGTTCTGTTACCCTATCAGTGTTCAATGAATTATCGGCGCGATTCGAATCATTCCCTATGTAGATGCGGTCTCAATGGCGAATTATCGGTTGTGCTGCCCTCCCGGCTCTAACGACATTTCAATCAGAGCGCTAGAACAATGGTTGGGGAAGTTGTGACCAATTAACTATGAGGCACAACAAAAGCGGCTGCCTTGCATGAGACAGCCGCAACGAAACAAAACGTTTTGATATGCCTAACCCTTCAAAGCCTCGGCGCCGCCGACGATCTCAGAGATCTCTCTGGTGATGCCTGCCTGACGCGCGCGGTTGAGCTGCAGCGTGAGCGAATTAATCATCTTGCCCGCGTTGTCGGTCGCGGAACTCATTGCCGTCATACGCGCCCCATGTTCGCTTGCGGTCGATTCGAGCAGCGCCTGAAAGACCTGCCCCTCGATATAGCGTGGGAGTAATGCACCGAGCAGTTGATCGGCTGACGGCTCGAAAATATAGTCTTCGGTTTCGCCTCCAGCATTCGAATCAGCAGCCGTTTCGGGCGTCGTGATCGGCAACAGTTGTATATCGACCGGTTTCTGTGTGATCGCGGTATAGAAGCGCGTATAGAGCAGGAACAACTGGTCGACGTCTCCGTTCTCGAAGGCGGAACGAATTATACGCGTGATGTCACGAGATTCCCCGATCGATATTCCGGTGTTCGGTATATTAAACTCTTCGACGATATTGAACCCGCGACGACGAAAAAACTGTGCACCCTTGCGCCCAACCGTATAGATTTTGATATGATCCTTATCGAATTCGCGCAGCAGTTCGGCGGCGCGACGCAGCATCGCAGAATTGTAAGAGCCTGCTAATCCACGATCCGAGGTGATGATTACAAAGCCGATGTTCTGCGGGACTCGTACGTCAAGCAGCGGATGATTGAGCTCTCCGCCGACGGAACCGGCCAGGCTCGTCATCATCTCACGCATCGTTTCCGCGTACGGGCGGGCTGCCTGCACGCGATCCTGAGCGCGTTTGAGACGTGCCGCCGCGACCATCTTCATCGCTTTGGTGATCTGCTGGATATTTTTCGCGACACGAATGCGGTCACGTACCTGGCGTATCGTTGCCATTCCAAATCCTTCCTACACTAACTCAATCTGCAAATTTTCACCTCGCGCGCAAAGTCGTAAGGGGCAAATCGGACCGGTCCAAGAGTCTATTTGCGTACCGCTGATAGAAGCGCATCCACGAGCGCGTTGTCCGCACCGGTCTGATCGTTCGGATATCGCTCTGCGATATCGAGCGCGAACCGCTTAAACGCGTCGAGCGTAACGCCCTGTTTGCCGTTTTTCTCGGAGAGGTAGGACGCCCCAACGATCGCCGAACAGTCTGCTCCGAATTCCGCCGGCATAATCGACTGCATTCCATGACGGACACACTCGACCATATTCTGAATTTCACCGTAGAATGAGGACGGCCAGTGCATCCAGGTCGGGCCGCTTACCTGAATCTTGCGTCCCTCATTGCCATTGGCATCGGTAACAACGGCATATTTACTGCCCTCGATGTCTTTGTACTTGATACTTCCCGTCGTGCCGATATAGACGGTGTCGGGCGAATCCTGATGGCTCCACGAGCCTTCGACGTGCGCGGTCGACCATGCGTTGGTCTTTTTGTCCTCAAAACGGATTAGAATATGCGCGTCATCATCGACAGTGATCGTCTGATAGCGCCCACTGATGATGCGCTGCGGCATACGAATGCTCATTCCGAATGGCTCAGCCGCTTTCACGAGAGTCGGCGTTTTTTCTAAGCCTGCCACGAACCAGGCCGCGCCAATCGCATGAATTCCGTTATCGAGCAGTGCGCCGCCACCGCCGAAATCTGGGTTCCAGAAATTCGGGCTGCCTTCGGGACCGCCGTGCGCCTGTGTCAGGAACATCATTGCAAGTTCACCGATTGCGCCTGCGTCCACGAGTTTCTTGACTGTATAATAGTCGCCGTCGAACAGCCAGTTCTCGTTGTGCTGATAGAGCTTGCCGGTGCGTTTGATGACCTCGATCAGCCGTTGTGACTCGAGCCAGCTACGCGAGATCGGCTTCTCGCACATCACGTTCAGCCCACCCTCCAGCGCCTGAATCGCGAGTGGAGTGTGCAGGAAAGGTTGTGTGCAGATATCGACGAGATCTGGCTTGACGGTCTCAATGATCTGGCTAATGTCTTCATAGACACGAATCGCATCGCGATCGCGCTTGAAGTTCTCCGCCGCAGCGGAATTACCGTTCTCTTCCGCCTTCGCAATTTTCCCCTCAAAAAGCTTCTGGTAGCGCGCCATCACCGCGTCCTGCGCTTTTTTGTCCGGATCGCAGAAGGCGACGAGTTGTGCTTTATCTATCAATTCCGCGTAGCATGGCAGGTGCGCCCCCTGAAAAATGCTGCCAGTGCCGATCGCGGCAACGCGAACACGGTGTGATGGATCCATTATCGTGTGCTCTCCTTTGACATGTACGGCAATGTTCTGATAGGATTGGGACGCGAAAGTCTCGGCAGGTCCAGTCGGATTTGACGTTGCACTCCCTTGACGAAGAGTGTCAAATTCGAGAAAATTGGCTTTCGTCGGCGCTGCGTCCGTAGGGGAGGAAGCAGACGAGAACGGCGCCTCAGTTTGAGAAACTGCTGTTGTATTCTCAGAACTCATTCCGAGCTTGGTTTCAAGTGCGGCCAGCAAATGCTCAGCGTTTTGATCAGTATAAACATTCGCCGGCGCGATAGGCTTTTGTGGCTGATAAGCGGGAGCGGAAACTCCCTGCCCGAGCGCAGTCAGTTCCTCACGAGCAGAGGCTTCGCGCCGCAAATCACTGATTTTATCGGAGGCGCGTTCCCAAAAGGAAGAATCGCTCCCCACTGCCGAAGTGGTCGCGGCATTCGCGTCGATCTGTGCCCCTGCAGCCTCCCCCATCCGCGCTCTTAGATCATTTAGCTGGGTGAGCAGGCGATTCTCTTCCAGCGGTAGGCTCGTTTTTGCAGTGTCTGCTGCAACCTCAGCGCTCGCAAGCGCAATCTGCATACTGTCGAGCTCGGCTATTCGTCGCGTTCGCTCCTCGCGAAGTTCCGCTGCCAGACGTGGATTGTTTATCTGCTCGGCGAGGGCGGATTTCGTTTCTAGATCGGCAACCAACTGCTCGACGCGTGTCACTTCATCGATCAGCCGATTGCGTCGCATAACGGACTGCACCACGCCTTCGCGCAGTGCAGTCCTCGCATCGCTGATTTCCCGAATCGCTTCCTTCAGGCTGGTGTTTGGATCCATCGCCACTGACTTTTACGTTCCACCTATCGGATGCAGGATGATATTCAGGGTTTGAACTGCGCTTTGAACGCGGTGATTCCCTTCACCAGAGCAGCTTCGGTATCGCTGTCCAGCTCTTTTGTTCGCGCAATTTTCTCCATCACGTCGGGGTAGCTCTCTGCCATGAACGGATGGAACTTCTCCTCAAAAGCGCGGATGTCTGCTACCGCGACATCATCGAGGAAGCCGTTGTTGCCAACATAAACGATCGCGACCTGCTGCTCGATCGGCATCGGCTTGTACTGCGGCTGCTTCAGAACTTCGACAAGACGTCTGCCACGTTCCAACTGGTCACGTGTCGCCTTATCGAGGTCGGAAGCGAACTGCGAGAACGCCTGAACTTCGCGGAACTGGGCGAGTTCCAGGCGCATTTTACCGCCGACTTTGCTGCCTTTCATCGCTGATACCTGTGCAGAACGCCCAACGCGCGAGACCGAAATCCCGACGTTGATTGCGGGCCGTACCCCGGAGTAGAACAGGTCGGGCTCGAGGAATATCTGCCCGTCCGTAATCGAGATCACGTTGGTCGGGATATACGCCGAAACGTCAGAAGCCTGCGTTTCGATGATCGGCAGCGCGGTCAGACTTCCGCCGGTTCCAGGAACCTTGCGGATCTCCTTGCTGTCAGCATCGGGCATTTCTGCAAGATGCTTCTTCGCTTCGTCGCGCCCTTCGCCACCCGCATAGACGTGTCCATTGACGCCGGTCGATGTGCCCCCTGGCGCATTTTTATCGACGATCACAAAGTCTTCGCGCAGCTTGGCAGCGCGCTCCAGAAGGCGGCTGTGGATATAAAAAACGTCGCCAGGATAGGCTTCGCGCCCTGGCGGACGACGCAGAAGCAGGGATACCTGACGGTACGCAACTGCGTGCTTCGACAGGTCGTCATACACTACCAGCGCGTGCTGACCCTTGTCGCGGAAATATTCGCCGAGTGTGCAGCCGGTATAGGGGGCGATGTACTGCATCGCAGCGGGATCGGAAGCAGTTGCGGCAACGATGATCGTGTAATCGAGCGCGCCAGCCTCTTCCAGAGCGCGCTGGACGTTGGAAACGGTCGTTGCCTTCTGCCCGATCGCAACGTAAATGCAGATTACGTCTCCACCCTTCTGGTTGATGATCGTGTCCAATGCAATAGCGGTTTTGCCGATACCACGGTCACCGATAATCAGTTCACGCTGTCCACGCCCGATCGGCACGAGCACATCGACCGCTTTGAGACCGGTCTGCAGCGGCTCTTTGACTGGCTGGCGTTCCATGACGCCGGGTGCGCGCGCTTCAACATAAGCGGTTTTGTCCGTAATGATCGGACCTTTACCATCGAGGGGTTCGCCAACCGCGCTGACTAGCCTTCCGAGCATCGCTTCGCCGACGGGCACTTCGATGATCTTACCGGTTCGCTTGACCGTTGTGCCTTCGCTGATCTGAGAGTCGGGACCGAGAATGATCGCGCCGACGTTGTCCTCTTCGAGGTTGAGTGCGATCGCACGAATGATCGCTCCATTGGCGTCGAGGATCGCGTTTCCCTTGTCATCGAGGAATTCGAGCAGTTCCGATACCATACACTCTTTCAGACCGTATATGCGAGCGATACCGTCCCCTACCTGCAGGACAGTTCCGACTCCCACCTCATCGATCTGGCGAGTATAGGAAGCGAGTTCCCGCTCCAGAACGGCCGTTATCTCTTCCGGGCGTATTGCCATAATGGTTGCCTTTTCTCCGTAATCACTGGTAAATCGTATCTAAAGCCATGGCGGCTTAATTCAAAGCAAATATAAACAGCACGATTGCTTGGTGCGCATTACGCTTCGTTAAGCATCTGTTCGCGCAGACGCTCGAAGGTGCCGCGGACACTGCCGTCGATAATCGTATCCTGCATTCGCACGACGATACCACCCAGAATGGCGGGGTCGATGCGGACGGTCAAGTCTACGTGCCCGCCGGTGCGATGCTGCAAACTCTCTGTCAGGGCTATTTTCTCTTCGCTCGTTGGTTCGACTGCGAAAATGGCTTCTGCTCGCACGACATTGCGCGAAACATCCGTCAGGTCCTGCATTTCGCGTTCGACTTCTGAGAGGACGTGCTCGCGACGCTTGTCGATCAAAAGCCGCAAAAAAGAGAGCGTTAGATCGTCGAACGACCTGCCAAGGATTTTGTCGAGTATGTCGCGCTTTCGTCCGGCGGGAACGAGCGGGCTGTACCACATATCGCCGAGCGCCGGCGTCTGCTTGATCATCTCGAGCAGGTTGCGAATATCGCCCTGTACCACATCCAGCCGGTTCGCTTTACGTGCGGAGGAGAAGAGTGCAGTTGCATAGCGCCCTGCGGCGCGTGTGTCCTGTGCAGCGATGGTCAGGCACTCCCTTCAGCGCTGGTGTTAGTTTCAGTTGGAACCGTTGGCTCGATACTGGCAGCGGGTGTTTCGTAAATTTTCGATCTAGGCACAGTGTCGACCGTCGCTTCCCATTCTGTAGCATTCAATGCTCCGTCGATAGCAACAGGAGAAGCCGGACTTGTAGTTTCGGCCGACAATGTTCGCGTAGTTTGCGTCTGAAATTGCGTTTCAAACGAAGGGATCTCATTCTCATCGACTTGCGATGCTGGGAACTCCGTTGTCGGGCTTCCGATTGGAGGTGTACGCAGGATTTCCCCGACCTGTGGAATCACGGGTGTAGCCACAGGTGATCCGACGGGTGAAGGCAGGTTTGGACCGGCAATTGCTGAGCCGCCGGTGCGGGTAATCGTCGTGCCGCCAAGCTGCTCAATGAAGCTGCCAATCAACTGCCGCTGTACTGTCGGGGAGTTATGGTCACGAACGGTCTGCTCTGCGGCACCAAGCGTCATCAGTACGAGCTGCTGACGCAAAAGAATACGCTGGCGCGTGGTCTCACGGGCTATTTCATCTTCGGCTCGCCGCTGCAACGCTGTCGCTGCCACACGTGCATCGGCGATAATGTCTGCACGCGCTTTAGTCGACTCCTGCACAGCGGCATCGATTCGAACGCGCTGTTCGCCTTCGATCTTCAGCAATCGCGCGGCATAGTCGTCATGCACCTGCTTGACGTCACCGAGGGCACGACCCGCCTGCTTCTGCACCTCTTCGACCTTCGCGGAACGTTCCGGAATCAAAAGTTCCAGACGTGGAAAGCCGAGAAAGTTCATCAGTGGTTTGTATACGAGCACGAGCAGCACTAACCCGAGAACAAGGGCAAGAGTCAACTCGGGATGCTCTAAAGAAAAGGGACCGATTTCTATTTCGGCAGGCACGATGGGTTGTCCATCCTCTCACGGTGTTAATGCGGGAATTGCGTTGCGACAGTAAGGGAAGCAAAATGTCAGAATTTAGCTCACTTACGCAGATACCAGTGGTTGATAGCAACAGTCCGGTTTCAGTCCGCGAAGGCGGACTTTGCAATTCCAGACAGAGACTTTAGTCCCGTGTCAGAGCCAAAAGGGAGGTCGATCCGGAGAATGCCTCCCCTTTATACTTTCAGGTTGCTGTCGTCAAATTGGTTTCAATCGACTGTCGGAGCACATTCTGATCAGTTGTCGACCCAAGGGCTTTGTCAGCAGCGTTCGTTGCGATCATGACGAGACGGGGACGCAGAGCAAGCAGCGCGTCCGACTTTTCACGTTCCATGGCAGCAATGCCTGCTTTAAGCGTAGCATCGGATGCGGCTCGCGCTTCTGCAATCAGGCGTTCGCGCTCCGTTTGCGCTTCTTTGATCGCCTGCTGGATATGCGTACGCGCTTCCTGCTCAATCTGAGCAAGTCGCGCAAGATACTCACTCCGGAGTGTTTCCATCTCCTGCTGAGTACGCTCGACCGTGCGGTAGGTCTCTGCCACGTGCTCATCCCGCTGCGCGAGGTGTGCAAGAACGGGCTTCCAGAACACGTTCTGCATCACGAATAGCAGCGCCAGAAACAGTACGACCTGCGCAAGTAGTATCGTTGGGCTGATTGCCAGACCTTTGAGAATTGCGTCCATGGGCGTTTGCCTATTTACCTGCCGCTGCGGACGTCTTGACTGCATCGAGTATCGCAGCCGTATCTGGAACTTTCAGATAGAGCAGGATGAAGACGACGAACGAGAAGATAACCAGCGACTCGATGAAGGCGAAGGCGAGGATCATCGAGGTACGGATAGTACCGGCCTCCGAGGGCTGGCGGGCAATACCCTGAAGGGCGGCATTTGCCGCGATGCCCTGGCCGATTCCGGCTCCGAAGGCGGCGATCGGCACGCCCAGACCTAGTGCGAGGGCGAGTCCCATGAAATACAACATTGTGCGAATCCCTTTCTTGTTGGAAGCTTTTGTCGGGAGACATCAGCCTCGAGAATGTACTTGCTCTGGATGCGATTGAGGCTAGCGGTAATCCTGACCTCGTGAGCGCAACTTCAGTATCAGCCCGCAAAGTAAAACTTCGCAGTTTCCGACACGGATTTGAGACCGTGATAGGAATAAGTGAAAATCTATATTCAGACGACCTGCATCTGCCCTTCTTCGTGCTCGCCGTGATCATGATCGTGCGCTGTCGCCAGCGACAGGTAGACACAGGCAAGCATCGCGAAAACGAAAGCCTGTACGAAGGCAGTCAGGAGCGAAAGAATCAATACAGGGAAGTGGGTAGGAATAAAACCCGCCCATTTCAAGCCGAGCATCGCCAGCAAACCCGCGACCGCTACTATAATTACGTCTTCACCGAAAATGTTTCCGAATAGTCGTACGGCAAGCGTGAATGGTCTGATCACTTCAGAAATGACTTCGATCGGAAATAGCAATGGGGAAAGCGCAGGCACCGGACCGGCAAAGTGCTTGAAATACCCGAGAAAACCTCGGACTCGTATGCTCTCAATCTCTACGAAAACGAAGACGATCAGACCGAGTGCGAGCGTACTCGATATGTTGGCGGTCGGCGAATGCAGTCCAGGAATCACGCCCCATATGTTCATCAGGAATATGTAGAGGAAAATAGTACCGACGAACGGCGTGTATTTTTTACCTGCTGGCCCGATGA
>JBBQPY010000102.1:0-19100 GCA_038216735.1 Chthonomonadales bacterium | reverse complement strand
ACAACGACCGTCGCCCCGTCGTTGCCGTCGGCAGCCACCTGCGCAATCCGCAGCCCATCCGTGAGCGGGAGCGCTGGAGGCTGTGTGTCGGCTGTGGGGGCATCGGCGATGCCTGGCAGCGTAGCAGTGGAGCGCGAACTCGCCGCAGGCAGAATCGGTTTGACGCGGAAATTGGTGAGCGGAGCGAGCCCGGTGTTTGTATTCGTAGGATTGGGGGAATTGTCCGGAACAGCAGGCGCGGGGGACGATGGTACGACCGGCGGATTTCCACCCGTTGGCTGCGGCGCAGTGTTTCCAGAGCGGTCAGGTGGGAAACCCTGCGGTTCGGTAGTCGAAGACGAAGCTGGCGAGTCTGTATTTCCGAAATGGCGCTCGGGAACGTGCGGCGGCAGTTGCCCATTGTCGGGGACAGTTGGTGTGGTGGAAACGCCAAGAGTCTGGTCGCTGGACTGCAGAGTGAACTGCTGCTGGTGCCCGACCTGTCTCCAGATCAAGGCAATCAGCCCGACAACGAGGAAAGTCAATGCCGCGAAGGTAACCCCTTTGAGCCAGCGGCTCGGCGAGAGGCCCATGAGCTCCGTCGTACCGACATTCAGCCCGCTGCCGGCATCGAGGGAGGCTGCATTCTTCGAGCGGACAAGATCCTTGTTCGTGGTTGAGGCGACGCCTCCTGACTTTCCGGATCGCGCGCTGCGGATCGTTTCGCCTTCGAGCTTTTGCAGTTTCGCCTCATCGGAGGCGTTCGGGCGCAGATCGACTGCCATCTGGTACCAGCGAATCGCTTCCTCGGCTTTATTCTGGTCGCGATAAATATCGCCGAGCAGTGAGTGCGCGGACTGGTTATCGGGCTGTGACCGGAGTACCGCGATGCAGCAGTCGGTCGCTTCGGTCCACTGTTTCCGCAGACGATGCAGATTCGCCTGCGTCAGCAGCGCATGGAGCGCGGGACCGCTGAGTCGTCGGTCGAGCGATATCGAGTTCGCGCTGGCTCCGGCGATTTTCGTTCCAGTCTTCGCATCCAACTCTACGAGAGCGGTCTCGGTAGAGCTGCTTTCCGATGGCAGTTCTATCGAGGAAGCATTCGAAACCAATGCTTCCGTACTACCTGTCTGGAATCCCGCCTGATCGGGCATCGTGGGAATTGTATCAACGGAAAGTGTCTCATCGGTCGGCACGCGCTCGCCGCAGTGGTCACAGAAGAAAGCCGCATCAGGCAGCGCGGAATGGCAGTTTTTACAATCCATGCTCGCCCTCCTATTTCCCGACAATACACCTACTATAGCCCCATCATAGCCTATGACCAATCCTACGACTCAAAACGCTCTACAGTGGCAACAAGGGTATGTTCTGAACTCCAAAGCGATCCGGAAATGCAGTAAAACGTGGCAGAAGCGATGCCGGGCAAGCACAGGCAAGGAGCGCTGTTTGCCGCTTCCTACGAGGCGCCGGTGCTGCCGAAACCGCCTTCGCCACGGAGCGTTTCGGGAAGACTGTCCGTCTCAACCAGTCGTGCCTGCGCGACCGGCGCGAAGACCAGTTGCGCGATCCGCTCGCCCCGACGCAGCGAGACCGATTCTGCGCCCCAGTTGATCAACAAGACCTGAACGATGCCGCGATAGTCCGAATCGATTGTACCGGGCGCGTTGACAAGTCCGATCCCGTGCCGTACCGCTAGCCCGCTCCGTGCCCGCACCTGCGCCTCATAACCGGCGGGGACTGCAATCCGAATACCGGTTGTTACCAGCGCGCGCTCACCCGGCAATAGGATGAGCGGTTCATCTTTCGGGACCGCACAATAGACGTCGATGCCCGCCGCGCCAGGAGTGGCGTAGGCGGGCAATGGCAGATCGAGCGCATCCGGCTCACGTCGCACCGCAACAGCGGGCATCGCATCATTTTCAGCTAACATCTTTGTAAGGTCCGCTCTGCAGCGTTACGACGCGCATATTCCTGGCTTATTGCTTATTCCTGGGCAGCTTGTTCCAGATACGCCGGCGTGCGCGGCTGTTTGGCAGGGAAGCGGAACCAGAACGTCGAGCCTTTACCGACTTCGCTCTCGACCCACATCACGCCGTGGTGGGCGGTGATCAGCGCTTTGACAAGGAACAGCCCGATGCCGGTCCCGCCCGCTTTGCGTGTACTCTTGTTATCGACGCGATAAAACTTCTCGCCCAGTTTCTTCAGCGCAGCTTCCGGAATGCCCATGCCTTGATCTTTGACGCCGATCACGATCTCGCCATCCGGGAACTCCTCGCTCGGAGCCACTTTGCGCCCGATGACGCGCACTTCCCCGCCCTCCGAGTATTTGATCGCGTTGGAAACAAAGTTTTGCAGAATGTTCTGCATCTTGTCCGGGTCTGTTTCGGCGGTAAAGACTTCCGGGTCGAAATCGACGACCAGTGTATGACGATCGGTACGTCCGCGCTGCAGACCGACGACCTCTTCTGCCGCTTTGCGGATATCGACATCGTCTTCCCAGTTCATCTCGATTCCCGCCGCGCCCATCTTTTCGATGCGCGAGACGTTCAGCAGATCGTTGATCAGACGGCTCAGTCGGTCCACGTTTTCATCAATGTAACGGAGGAACTCCCGCCGGTCGTCGATCGTGTACCACTCCTCTTTTTCATCATCGAGAAGGGTGCGTACGAATCCTTTCATCGGCGTCAGCGGCGTACGCAGTTCGTGGGACACGATCGAAACGAACTCGGTCTTCATGCGCTCGACGCTGCGAATGTCCGTAATGTCGTTGAATATTACAACGGTTCCAATCGGGGTATTGGTTTCATCTCGTACGCCCGCGCCATGCACCTGATAGATGTACTCTTCCTCTTCGTCGTCGATAATGGTGATTTCGTCGGCGGACGGCGGCTCAGCATCTTCTTCCTGAGCAGGTTTTTCAGGATTAAGTGTTTCGGCGATCTTCTTTTTAAGAACCGCGACGCACTCCTCGTGCTTGATGACCTGTTCGAACGGTTTATGCAGAGGCTCATCGTGATCGGCGATGCTGAACATCGCGCGCGCCTGTGCGTTCATCTGCCCGATGCGACCATGCTGGTTGATAAGGATCAGACCGGCAGTCAGGCTCTCGAGCGTATGCACGAGTTTCTGTTTCTCTTCGACGACTTCCTGATACATCTGTGCGTTGGCGATGACTGCGGCAGCGTTACGCGATAATCTTTCAAGCAGGCGTACGTCCTCGTCGTTGAATTCGCCGCCATAGCGCTTGTTGAAGCAGTGGAGGACGCCGATCGTGATGCGGTCCACGACTCGGCTTTCGTCGTCGCGCTTCTCGATCAGCAGGGGCACCGTGACGCCGTTGCGAACGCGGAGTTCGGGGAGTTTTTCGGCGAGCGCGCGTTCATCGAGGGTCGTATCGAGAACGATCAGCGCTTGACCATTGCGATACACTTCGCCTGAGACGCCGTTTTCGGTGTTGACGCGGAATGCACGTACCTCTTCATCGGTCATCCCGAAGGCGGGAGAGCGAGCGAACAGATCGCCGGACTCGCGGTCGCGCACCATGATTACACATTTTTCTGCCTGCACGATCATCGCGGTGCGCTGTACCAGACGGCGTAAGGTCTCTTCGAACTCGGAGATCGCGGTAGGAAGTTCTGCCACATCGTTTGCAACGTTCGATTTCGACGTCTCGAGTTGAGCGTTTTTCTGGCGCGCTTCTATCAGTTCCCTCTGCAATGCGGCGACCTGCTGTCGCAGCGAATCGAAGTCGTCCGTCCCACTCGTAGCCACCTGTGTCACGTGCAAATTCCCCTCTGTTGCCTGTCTATCAAACGTTCGTACGATATTACTTAGTGATGGAGCCAAAGCCCGATCTATCATTGCTTATACAGGAGGCTGGTGCCTCGGTATGAATATGCTCACTGGATGGAGCTTTTAGCCCTGTCCGTTGCGTCTACTGAATGGATATGCCTACCAGCGTGGGCTGGACACTGAAGCAGAGATTCCGAAACGAAGGTTTCGCTGTTCGAAATGTGGATCCTGATCAGACTACTATGCAGGAAATCCATACCGTGAAACAAGCCATTATATCATACCTGTCGTACCTCGTCAACCGCACATTTGCCGTTCTAATACTATCGGAATAGCGGGCAGTGACTTGACGTTCCCTGCGGCATTAACGCATAATAAAACGGATCCAATGCCATTTATGACGAGCGAGCAGTCAGTGGAATGCACCGTAATTCTGGCGAACAGCCTGGTCGGGTCATCGGGGAGATTGCGGAGTTGACTATCGAATGCGCGCGAGTCATAGCGGGCTGCCCCGTGTTGTTTGAACAGCCGCTTTGCGAAGGCTGGGTACATCCCTGCACACTCATCGACATCCAGCATCGGCTGAAGCAGCTGCCTTCCGAGGACACCATCGGTCTTCATGCAATTGGTCTTATCGCTTCGACGTATGGAGAGAGATATGTCGACGGGCGCTATTTTTTTACGCCCGTGCCGACAATTCATCTGTACTCATATCCGGCGACGCTGATGATGAAGATGCCGCCTCATGTCAAGCGTAAACATATCGAACTTTATTCGCGGGATGCCCTGAGTTATGGAATGGAGATTGAGCAGACGGGAAGTCGGTGGATTGCCCGCTGGTCTGCCGCGTCGCTACGGCGGTTCAACCTCGATCATGTCCTCGCGCACGAAATAGGTCACCACGTTTACTATAGTAGGCGACATGCGCAGGGGCTCGCCTGCAACCCAAACACAAACGAAAGCGAGCAGTTCGCCGAAGCCTACGCCGTCAGACACGCGTCTGGATGAGAATTTATGGGTTGCTGCCATTTTGATCGGCCGTGAATCTCGATCGAGTAGAGTGAAGAGTATTGGCACAGTGTCTATCGACAAGCGGAGAAGTTCAGCCGATGCTTAATAGTTCGATTGGATTGCATGATACAACGGTCGACGCAATCGTCAAAGTCGGCCGGCAGGTTATTGTGCTTCTGCGGGCGTACGTTTACAAATCCGAAGGCAGAATTGGGATCGATGCAGGAAGTGGATGGATACAGGCAGCAGTCATGACATGGACTGAAGCAACGATCGAAGGCGTGATACCGGAGCTTTCTGCCGACATCTGGAGGGGTGATCTGGTCGTCGACGGTGTGTCGCAGGAGGGAGTGATTCCGATTCCCTTCAGCTCTACAGGAGCGGTAGCGCTCAGCATGCATCTCAATCTGGACTCTGACGCATCTACCTACATCGAGATACACGGGAGTCAGGCGATACTGACGCTCCTTGGCGAAGAATTATATGTCGAAGAGGTTCCCGCCGCATGATGTCGGCATGATAAAAACCGTCTATCTTATTCGTCACTGTCTGGCAAATGGTCAGGATGCTGAAGCTCCGCTGACGGAATCAGGTCAGCGGCAGGCGGTGGCTCTCGCGGAATTGTTAGCCCGAGAGCCTATCGAGCGTATTGTTGCCAGTACTTTTTTGCGGGCTTATCAGACAGCATTGCCTCTGGCAAAACTTTGTGGTCTGCCCGTGGAAACTGACGAGCGTTTGTGCGAGCGCGTGCTATCGGGCAGTCCCGTTACAGATTGGCAGCAGCAACTCGAAAACGCGTTCATTGATTTGGATCTCTGCCTGCCCGGTGGCGAATCGAGCCGCGCCGCGATGAAGCGCGGTCTGGCAGCGCTGTCAGATATACATGCATCTGCAGCAAAAACAACTGTTGTCGTCACGCATGGAAATCTGCTGGCGCTGATATTGAAATCTTTTGACGATGCCATTGGTTTTTCCGACTGGCAGCGTTTGACCAATCCAGACGTCTATCGACTGAAATATAGCGATGACACAGCACGTATAGAACATATCAAGGTCTGATGTAACTATTCACCCTGCCTTCCGTATCGCACTTACCGGCAGAATATCTGCATTTGCTCTCTCGTCCCGAAGTTTCGGAAGAGGGGATGAGGGAGAATAGTTACGATCGGATTCACGTGCGATAAGCCGTGTACTCAGGCTGTCAGTGACCGAACTTCGTTTGCTTCATCGAGCAGGAGATTTATGGCGGACAATCACAATCACGC
Source organism: Chthonomonadales bacterium (assembly GCA_038216735.1). GTDB lineage: Bacteria > Armatimonadota > Chthonomonadetes > Chthonomonadales > Chthonomonadaceae > JBBQPY01. The sequence continues at coordinate 13,053 of JBBQPY010000102.1, read as the reverse complement.
GGGCTGCCAGCATCACAATGCGGGAAGTATGAGCGGCGGCAAACTGAAGTTTTCGCTTGTGTTCACGCTTGCCTTCGTCGTCGTAGAAGCGATCGTCGGACTGCGTTCCGGCAGCCTTGCGCTTGTCTCCGATGCCGGCCACAACTTTACCGATGCGCTTGCGCTTGCCCTCTCCTGGTATGCGCTGACGGCGGCACGCAAGCCGGCCAATGCCGCCCGCACCTATGGCTATCACCGTGTCGGGATACTGACCGCACTCTTCAACGCGCTGACGCTCTGGGTGATCGCAGCAGGCATTTTCTACGAAGCCTTCCACCTTTTCTTACAACCGCAGCATGTCGCCAGCCTGCCGATGATCGCGGTCGCGTCAGTTGCATTGCTGATGAACACCGTGATCGCTTCTCTGCTGCACGCCGACGCCGCGCACGACATCAATGCGCGTTCCGCCTTCATACATATGGTAGGCGACGCGCTCTCCTCAGCGGGAGTCGTCCTCGCGGGCATCGCGATCCACTTCACCGGGTGGGTATATGCCGACCCCCTCGTCTCCGTCGCGATCGGCGCCTTTATCGTGTATTCGTCGTGGGGAATCGTCGTCGAGGCAGTGAATATTTTGCTGGAAGGGACGCCGCGCGGCATGGATATCGGCGGCATGGCGGCTGCTGTGCAGGGTGTGCCGGGCGTATCCGGACTGCACGATCTGCACGTATGGACGATTGCAAACGGGATGCACGCACTCTCCTGCCACCTGCACATTCAGGAAGAGAACCTACCACGTGCCGGACAGATCGTGCGCGAAGTCAAGTCGCTTTTCGCCGTGCAGTACGGCATCGATCATTCGACGATCGAGACCGAATGCGGCGACTGCCAGATGGACGCTCTCTACTGCCAGCTCGACGGCCGTATCGAAACCGAACACGATCACTCCACCCACTCCGCCCATGCCCACGTCTGATGCAGCAAAAATGTATCAACATAATTATTCACCGCACGCTAACCCCTCTTTCGTGAGGCGGGGAGGAAATACTCGGACGTATTCGCCCCTCTCCCTGCATGCGGCATGAATGGCAGGGAGAGGTTGAGGTGAGGGCTCACGGCAGGACGGTGATCTTCGTGCGATAGGCGTTGTCGTCAATGAAACGGGCGCCCGTAGCGACTAAACCGACACGAAACTCATGCTCGCCCGGCGTTTCGACTTTGATATAGCCGATGACGGTCACCGTTTCGCCGGGCGGAAGAGTCTGCTGCTCAAAGCCGAACAGGAAGGGCCAGGAGCCGGAGTCGTGCGCTCCCGGATGATCCGACGTGACGCGCAGATGCAGCGTTCCAGGCACCTCCTGAACTCCAATATCGTTCCAGCTCTGCTTCTCCTCATAGGTGAATGGGTACTTTGGCAGCGTCATCAGACGCGCCGGAGTCGGCAGATTATTGCGAACCGTAAAGGTCACCTTCAGCAGCTCCCCGACTTTTAACGTGGTCGGCGTAAACGCCGCCGATACCAGGTGCGGCATCTTTTCCCCGGGCACCTCGACGGAAAAGATGATCGGCGCAGAGCGCTTCGGCTGCGCGTCTTTTTGCTCCTGTTGCTTCTTCGCCGTACGGTTCCGTTCTCCACTGCCCTCCCCGATCGTCTGCTCCCAGATCAGATTGTAGCGTGTCGGCGTCAGAATTCCATCGGGCAGTTGGAATGTAATCGTGCCTGCTCCGGCACTTATGCGCCTGGTCGGAATATTGTTCAGCAGCACATGCCCGCCGACGAAATTGCTGCCTGTGACAGTAACCAGATCGCCGATCCGCGCCGGGTTTGGCGTGACAGAAGTGATTCGCGGGATGCTGGTGTCGGAATTCATGATCTTCGTATTTATGGGTGCGCTCCAACCCATGCCGTCATGGAAACGTATGCCGATGCTGTCAGGCGCGGGGCGATCCCAGAAGTCGGCGGGCATCCAGAAGGTTGCGCTGCCCGCTTTGACGCTCCTTACCCAGACTGGAATTCCTTCCAACTCAATCACCGGCGGCGTTGAGGACGCCTTGATCTCGCTGCTCCGCAGCGTGATAAGCCTGCTCTGCTTTAACTGATCCGGCTCCAGAATCGGGTGCGGATCGAATGCCTCTCGGCTCGGCGCCATCTGGTTTGTCCGCGCAGTGATCGTCGATTTATCATCGCCCGATACGATCGTCGCCAGCTTTGATTTCTGTTCTGATCTCTGTTTTTTAGTGCCAGTCAGAAAGGTGTTTCCGGTCAGAGTCGCTTTGGTTGCATTGAGCAGGACGCCGGTCTGTGCGCCATAGAACACATTGCCGGTGAACTGGTAACCAGCCGAAGGCGTTTTGTCCCGACCGTTCTGGCGGAGGTAGACGAGCTGGCCTTCCGGGCGCGGGACATCGAACCCGAAGACGTTGTTCTCGAAGCGGTCGTCCTGCCCGTTTTCGATTTCGACCGCATGGGCAGAATCGTTGATGCAGGTGTTGCGGCGCACGATACACCGGCGCGAATAGCCGAGCCACATTCCGTAGTTTGAGTTCGAGCAGTTGTTGCCCTCGATCACCGTGTCGTCGACGAGATCGACTTCGATCGCATTGTTGGGTGAGAACGAGCAGTCGTTGTCGCGCAAAATGTTGCGGTGCGAACCATTGCGCGGCGGCACGACCGTTCCCGGGGTGATCGGACCTTCGTTGGCGCGTATGAAGATCGCGTCGCCACCGAAGCGCAGATCGTTGCCCTCGATTAGATTTTCGTTCGAGTTGTGGTCGATGCCGACCGCCTGCGCATCATACGTCTGCCAGCCCGTCAGCGCCTGGTAGAGCGTGCCGCTACCGGTCGTACACCAGATTGCGCGGTTGTTCCGGAAAGTGTTTTTTGAGGAGTTCCAGAGGTGAATGCCCCAGTTGCCGTTGTAGGAGTAGTCACCATTTTCGATGATGCAGCCGGTGCTGCGAACGACATCGATGCCGTCCCACTGATGCTGGGAGGTACAGCGTCGAGCGAATATTTTCTGACTGTCGCGTATGACGATTCCGCCGCCCCACTGATCCTCGGGCTCTTTGCCGCTCTCGTCGATGGTTGTGCCGGGCGGCAGATCGTTGTTTCGGGAGGTGGTGCAGTCGAGGAGCTTGACGCCGATGCTGCGTTCGATCACGACGCCCCACAGGCAGCCGCTCACTTCCGCGTTTTTGATCGTGACATTGCGGGCATCGGTGATGTGGATGCCGATCCCTTTGCCTCCTGGTCCGACCAGTTTTGCGCCCTTGAAGTCGATTGTGGTGTTGCTCCCGGTGATCTGAACGATACCGCCGCCAGTGTCGGCCAGCATATATTTCGCCGGTCTGATCGTCGTATCAACGGAGAGTTTCATTCCCTCCGTCAGCGGCACGTCTGCTCGAACGCTACCGCTCGTCCCCGCCAGCATTCCCGCCACCAGCAGAACGGACAAAGCTTTCATTTTCGTAATATTCCTCATGTTTGTTCCCTCCCAGAAAAAATATCTCGCCATACGGTCTCAGATCATGGGCCTTCTCTCCTCTCCCGACGCTTCGGAAGAGGGGCAGGAGTTGAGGGTGTATCCGGAAAAGTAACTGCCCATCATTGGACAGGATCAAATCGTGATGCCCGCGACCGGTGCGTCTTCCGAAATCCAGTTGTAGGCGACAGTTTCGCCTTGCAGACGCCAGTGTGATGGGCAGGTGGAATCGAGCCAGTCCAGTGGAGTGGCGACGGGCTCGCTGACGATCGAACCGACAGGCGATTCTGCAGTGATTGTGAAGGCGTCCCGGAGTGAGCGGCGCTGTTCCGGACCCATCGCGTCCGGTGCGGCGGAGACGAACAGTGGCGTACCGCTGCGTGCCAGCAGATCGAGCCACTGACGGTTGAGCGCCCACGGAATCTGGTCGGTCAGCCCGACACAGTCGGCGTCACAGGCGAAAAAGGTGTTGTGCTGCGGCATACGAAACGCCAGAGTGTTGACTCCCATTTTGCGCGTTCGCTCCCATTCACGCCCGCTCGTATCGTCACCCGTCCGCTGCAGTTCGAAGAGTCCTGCGCCGAGATGACCGATCGTGTTGCAGCCGATCAGCAGGCTGTCACCCGCCGCGTCGCGAAGTATCTGATAAAAATTACGGACGATTTCCGCGCTCGTTCGGGAGTGATCTCGGAAAGACCAGCCTTCCCTCGTAACGCGCGCACCCATCTCGAAGCCCCACAATCCAAAAATATCGTACGTTGAGAAATCGTGCTTGATCAGTTTATAGCCCCAGTCGTGCAGCCGGCGAATATCCGCAGCGACTCGCTCCAGTACTTCCGGCATACTCGGATCGAGCACGGGCGCGTCGAGTCCGACATGTTTGGGAGGCAGATGACAGTGCGTCGAATCGTCCGCCTGAACGTGGAGCGGGCGCACCCAGATACCTGGACGGGCGCCCATTTCGGCGAGCGACGAAGCAAGTCCCGGCAGATCGGGAAACTTCGCGTTGCCGGTCGTCCAGTCGCCGCCCCAGCAGCTTTCGTAAGGCTGCCAGCCCGCATCGATCGTCACATAAGGTCTGTTTTGCGCGTTTTCGGCGAGATCGGTCGTCAGCCGCGCATCTTCCAGAATCGAGGCTTGCGTGCTATTTCCATAGCTATAGTACCAGTCGTTGCTGCCGTAGACGGCGTGATCGGGCAGACGAGGCGCATCACACATCCGTTTGCAGAACGCCCGCGCCGCCAGCATCGGCGTCTGCCCACTTTTATCTTCATAGAAAACGACCTCGGCTGCAAGCAGTGTGCGGTCACCGAGCAGCACGCCCTCGCCGCCACAGCGCACGTCGAGCGTCAGCGTCACACCCTCGGGATCGACGTTCCAGTACGCCAGCGAACTTCCGCCCGTTTTCACGCCGCAGCCATAGGTGACTCCCTCGCGAATCGCCAGAAAATACCACGGCATCGCGCGCTCCGCGACCATTCCTCGCCACTCGAGATCGCCATAGCCTCGCTCCCAGGCGTCGCCTAGAAAGCGCATACCCGGTGGAACTTCGGTTCGCCACCGCAGCGTCAAACGTCGTACAGCGGTCTGAGGCGCATTCAAATCGATCCGCAGGACTCCACCGTCGAGAGTAACTGCTGTCAGCACACCATTTGCCGACCAAATGCCTTCTGTGCGTTCAGGCATGCGCAAGCGAGCAGGGATATTTGCACCTGACGATTCCATAAATACAGTGTCTGGGTGGCGTGTCAACTGGTCACCGAGCATTCTAACCTCCTGAGAAAAATTAATATTCTCTCTCGACTAAATCAGCCGCTCAGAGGCATAACTGCATCGTATTCAAAACATATCGAATTAGTCATGAAGCAGAGATCGGGATGATCTGGTCGCGAACTATGTGGCTGTACGCCCAATTCTACACGCTTCGATCAGGTACGTCAACACGGACGACCTTTGCGTCTTCTAGAAACGGGTAAAATATCTATCCGGTGCTCCCCAGTACTGCCCTTGTGAGCAAGTGAGCGATGACTTCCCCTGCGGCATGTGGCTGCCAGGAGAATTTTTAGAGTGAATAGGGGATGAATGCGGCAGTTCAGGGGAGCAGGATCGTGTCGAAACAGACTTTTATCGACAGCAGACAAACTGGGGATTTCCGGCAGGAAAGCGGCATTCAGGAGGAGTGTGCACAAATAAAGGCTCTGGAACACATGGTTGAGGCGCGAGAGGAACACGGCTCCGACGTCGTCGGATTGCCATCGCCTGCCGATAGCGGCTCGCGCTACCCAAATGACAATGCGATTCTCGCTGCGGCACAGCGTATCGGTGAAACGGTGCTGGGTCCGAACGCGCAGATCAGTGATCGCGCCCCCGGTCCCAATCCCGACAATTTCCGCGCGCTCGCCGAGGCGGGTCTGCTTGGTCTTGCGGTGCCTGCGGAGTATGGCGGTCTTGACGCCTCCGGTTCAGCAATGCGCGACTACAGCGAAATCCTCGCCTCTTATTGCGGCGTAACGGCTTTCGTCCAGGCTCAGCATCATGGACCGTGCCGCATGATTTTCAACAGCGGCAACGAACATCTGAAACGCTGCCTGTTGCCTGATCTTGCCGCCGGACGTCGGATGTGCGCCGTCTCTTTTGCACATCTGCGACGCCCCGGACCGGCCGTACTTCGCGCAGAACCGCTGGCGGACGGGAGTGGCTATCGGCTGAATGGAACCACACCCTGGGTTACGGGATGGGGCTTGATGGATCAAGTGGTTTTCGGCGCGACGCTTCCCGATGACCGGTTCGTCTATCTGTGGGTTCCCGGCAGCGTTGCCAACTATGCCGAAGTGTTCTCCGACATCCGTATGCCCTACGACTATGGGCAATTGACTGCCTCGAAACCGCTTGCACTTTGCGCGATGAACGCCTCGGCGACCGTCGAGTTGACATGCGAAAACCTGTTCGTCCCGATCGACCATAAGCTGTCGGAATCCGATCGCCCTACGATGCAGCGCAACGACCGCAACGGCGTGCTGGGCGCGACGGCGATGCCCATGGGCTGTACGCTCGCAAGTGTGCGGCTGCTCGTCGAGACCGCAGAGCGGCGTAACATTTCGGCCGTACATCATGCCGCGGATCATTTTTCAGAAGAGCTGAACACACTGCGCAAAACGATACTTGAGTGGCAGTCGCGCACTGCGGAGCCAGAGTTTTTCGCCAATGCGGTGCGGTTACGGGCACAGGTCATCGGGCTGGCAGTTCGTGCCGCTCATGCCGCCGTCACCGCCAGCAGCGGCGGCGCAAACAGTCTCGATCATCCCGCGCAGCGTCTCTATCGAGAGGCGATGTTCTACACGATCCAGGCTCAGACGCACGATGTCATGGACGCCACATTATCCCTGCTCGAAGGAGATATTGGTTCGACCTCATCCCCCGACCGCCTCTCTTCTCCGTTCGTGCCTCACTAAGAATGGGGGATGGATTCGATGCCCGGATAGAAATCCAGGTCTGGAACTGTAAAGCGCGCCTCTGGGGTTGAGACCCCTCGCCCTATGCCCTCTCGAAAAATGTGAGAATGGTCGGGAGAGGGGAGGAAATGCAGCGCTGAGGCATTCGCCCTTCTCCCTGGCGAAGAATGAGCGGTAGGGAGAAGGGTAGGGATGAGGGCCGAAGGACGCTTGGCTTTAGCCAGTCAGACTGGTGTTTCAACTCTGTGTTCGGCGTGATGAGCAGTAAATTTCCATCGTGGGAAGTGATAACATGAGAAGCAATTACAATCGAAGGAAACGAAAAATATGCCGCAGTTGACCGTTGCACACGACTATATTTGCCCCTGGTGCTGGGTGGGGCGCCGCCAGGCAGAACGTCTGCGCGCCGATTTCCCGACTCTGACTTTCGACTGGAAGGGTTACGAACTTCTGCCCGAAGGTCTGCCGTATACGCCAAAGCCGCCAGAGCCCAACGCCGATAAAAAGCCGCGCATTCCCTCACGGTTCGACCTGATTCTTGCCGCCGATGGGCTCGTACTGCCGAAGCGCACGAGCGCGCTGTCCAACTCGCGGCTTGCCCTGGAAGGCGCGGAATTTGCAGCGGAACAGGGAAAAGCAGAGGAATATCACGATGCCGTCTATCATGCGTACTGGGAGGAAGACCGCGACATCAGCGATCGCGCCGTGCTGACAGAGATCGCCGAAGCAGTCGGGCTCGACATCGGCGCTTTCAACACTGCTCTCGAACAGCGCACGTACCGTGACCGCATCGTCGAATACGATGAACCCGCGTATGCCGCAGGTGTCTACAATGTGCCGACCTGGATGTTTCCGAACGAATGGGTCGCGGAACAGCCCTACAGCGTCCTCGTCCAGTTGACAGCGGAGTTCATGCAGCAATCGGAGGGTGCGAAACCTTCGTCTTGAGAGCATCGAGCGTCAGGGCAGTAGCAATAATCATGCGCTCTTTGTGTTCGGATAGCGCGAGGTCGATCGGTCTGATGCGCTGGCCGTTGGCATCGAAATAGAGCCTTACGGTTGGGCGTGTCGTGTTGTCGGACGGCGTGGAGACGACCAGCCCGCACTCTCCGGTATCGAGACGCACCGCGCTGCCTGCGGGATAAATTGCGACATAGCGCAGCAGGGCGAGGATCACTTTGAGGTCGAACGTTGTGCCGCTGTTCGCCAGCAGCTGCCGCATCGCTTGATGCGGGGGCATGGCACGCCCGTATGTCGTCATCGAAGTCATCGCATCGAAAGCCTCTGCGACTGCTGCGATGCGTGCCAGCGGCGAAATCGTGTCGCCCTGCAGGTGGTCAGGATAGCCCGATCCATCCATTTTCTCGTGATGGTGCAGCACGACATCGGCCGCAGCTGCAGGCAGCACCCCCGCATTGACGAGTTGGTCGGAACCGAGGCGCGTATGCTGCCTGATAATCCGATATTCGCTCTCAGACAGTCTGCCCGGCTTGTCCACGATTTCACGGGGAAGCAGCATCTGCCCGCAGTCGTGAAACAGCATTCCCAGCGCCAGCTGCTCCTGATCTTCCTTGGCGATTCCCATATCCTCCGCCAGAATTGCGGCGACGGCAGTGGCGCTCACGGAGTGCTGGAAAAGCCGACCGCCCCAGTCGTGCAGTCCGAGCGCAGCAGAAATCGTTTCGCGCGTCTTCAGAGCCTCTCGCATCAGAGTCGAATTAGCGACTTCGATCTGACGGGCTGCGAACAGCACACTCCCTGCCTCCGACTGCTCCTGAAACTTGAACAGGCTCTCGGTGAGCGCGTCCGAGCAGTTATGTTTCGCCTCCGCAAGCATCAGAGCTTCGCGCTTCAGGGCGGATGCTTCTGCTGCAGCTAAGTCAGCCCGCGCCTCAGTCGAATCTGCTGGCTGCACTGGCAAGGCGTTACTTGCGAACGGCTCCACGTAAATGAATGCAATGCGTCGCCGTGTCAGTGCGTCGATCAAAGCTGCAGACAGAGGGATACCCTGTGCGACGATCAGTTGGTCATCCATCGAGCGCACTTCCTGTGCCGCGACCATGCCGCTAGTCAATTGACTCACTGCAATTCGTATCATACGTATCCTTTTTCCTCACCGCGTTCTGTGGGTAGATCCTTTTGCATTCGGTAAATCGGTCTGCAGTTTGTTGTTCCGCATTTCGAACAAAAACCAATTATCACAAAAACCCCTCACCCCCGACTACCTCTCCCGAGGCTTCGGGAAGAGGGGAGACAGCACCGGTAGATTTTGAATTCAACCCTCTCTTCAATGTGATCTGGTGGGTTTCGCAATTCCAGACCGGGGTTGCGACCCCGTGCATTTCCCTTGTATTCTCCCCTCTCTTAGTGAAGCATGAGCGGACAGGAGAGGGCGTCGGGTGTGAGGTTAGACCGGTGTTTGGGGTACGCTTAATAGTCCTGAAAAGAGTAAGAAACGAGCGCAATGAGAAACCGATCCGATACTCCTGCTGCCGGAACTCCCGAGCCGACCGCACCGCTCTCCCGCACTGCCGTGCTGCGTCTGGTCGCCCTGGCACGCCCGCACCGCCGCCTGCTGATTGCTGCCGGACTGCTCAGCCTCGTCTCGACCGGTGTGTCTTTATCGCTGCCGCTGATCGCTCGCGCGGCCCTGGATAAGGTGCTGGTGACGAAGCAGGTCGCGCTCCTCGATCGTGCCGCGCTCGCGATGTTCGGGCTGATACTGCTCTCCTCGCTGATCGGGCTGACGCAGTATTTGATGGTGGCGTACGCCGGTAACCGCGTCGTACTCGAGATGCGCGAACGGCTGTTCGCGCATCTGCAGCGCCTGCCGGTTTCCTTCTTCGACCGCACACGCTCAGGCGATCTCGCCTCACATCTCTCCAACGACGTCAGCCTCCTCCAGCAGACACTCACTGACGATCTCGTGAAGCTCGCGAGCCAGATCGTGACGCTGATCGGCGGAATCATTCTGGCGGTCGCGATCGACTGGCGTCTGACAGGCGTGGTCGTTGGACTGCTCGCGCTGGTACTCGGCGGCATCGTCGCGATGGGCGTCCATGTCCGCCGCCTGACGCGCCAGTCGCTCGATGCGCTCTCCGACACGATGGGGGCGATGACCGAGGCGCTGGCGAATATTCGGCTCGTGAAAGCATTTGCGAGAGAGGCGCACGAGGATAACCGCGCGGGCGAGAAGCTGCGAAAAGTGTTCAAACTGTCGATGCGCAGCAGTGCGTTCGAGGGCGGATTGGGGACGGTTGCCGGGCTCGGCTTATTCTTCGTGCTTCTCGGAGTGACCTGGTATGGCGGGCGCAGTGTGATGACAGGTCATCTGTCGGGCGGCTCGCTGCTCGCGTTCCTGATGACCGTGATGATCATCAGCGGCCCGATGGCGTCGCTTGCAAGCCTCTATTCGCGCCTGCAGCGAGCGGTAGGCGCTGCGGATCGGCTCTTCGAAATCCTCGATGACTCTCAGGAAACTCCTGATATTCCCAACGCACAGACATTTCCGGAGGGCGCAGGCGAGGTCGTTTTCTCCGACGTCGATTTCTTTTATAACTCGGATACGCCTGTGCTGCGCGGGCTGTCGCTGCGCATACCGGCGGGAAAGATCACGGCGGTCGTCGGTGCGAGCGGCGCGGGTAAAACGACGCTCGCGTCCCTCCTCTACCGATTCTATGAGCCGCAGGGCGGCAGCATCACGATCGATGGCGTCTCAATCTCCAGTATTCAGCGGCGCGAACTGCGCGAACACGTCGGGCTCGTTCCGCAGGAGCCGGTGCTCTTCAACGGAACCCTTCGCGACAACATTCGCTATGGCAAACTGACCGCAACCGATGCCGAGGTCGAAGCGGCCGCGCATGCCGCCAATGTCGCCGAGTTCGTCAGTCAATTCCCCGAAGGATACGAGACGACGGTCGGCGAACGCGGCATTACACTTTCCGGTGGGCAGCGTCAGCGCGTCGCGATTGCCCGCGCCGTACTCAAGGATCCGCGCATTCTCGTGCTTGACGAGGCGACTTCCGCACTCGACACGCGAAGCGAAGCGCTCGTACGCGAGGCGTTGGAGCGGCTGATGCGCGGGCGCACGACGATTGTGATCGCGCATCGCCTGACCACAATCCGCGACGCCGACCAGATCGCTGTTCTCGAAGCGGGCCAGGTCGTCGAGACCGGCTCACATGACGACCTGCTGCGCCTCGAGGGCCGCTATGCCAACCTCCAGGGCTTCGATACCGTGACTGCCGTTCCTGTACACTGATCTTCACCCTGCATTCGAGCCGTTATCGCATTCCACTTTTATCCAACGTCTTCCATTCAACGTCTTTCATCCAACGCCTGTAATGCGATGCCATTGGTATATCCGACTTCGCTGTGGCTGCCATCGCAGAATGGCTTGTTTTTGGACTGCCCGCAGCGGCATAGCGTTACGCGGTTACGCACCTCATACGCCTGACCGTCCTGTGACTCTATAGCGATGCCGCCGCGCACCCACAACGGTCCGTTGCAATGCTCCGACGGGTCTTCCACGACGCCGATCGAAAGCGGTAGATCGGGTTCGATCGGCGATCCGGTCGCTTTATCCCGCAAGACGAGACGACCCGAAGGGCAATGCGTCACCTGATGGATCACAAGCTCCCGTATTGCCGGATCGTCCGTATTCTCGATCGAATCCCATGTCGTTTTCGACCTATCGCAGAACCGGGCAGCCGCACAGAAAGGACGCGCATCTTCCAGCACCAGCGTCGGACCTTCCGTGACCGTCTTCTGTTCGTCATAGGACTGCCGAGTCGCCGTTTCAGTCCCGTCGAACCCTCCCCCAACATGCGTGCCGTCACAAAAAGGTGCGTGACCCGACTTCCCGCAGCGGCAGAGCGCATACTGGCTCTTGACCTCGAAAGCCTGACCCTGCACCCACTCCTCCGACTCGTCTTTTACATTCGTGCCAATAGTCTGAATGGCAAGCGGCACTTCGCCGGAAACGAGATACGGTCCGTCCTTCGTGACGACAATTTTCCCTGACTGACTCTGATCCATCGTTGTTGCTCCTATCCCGGAGAGGTCTTCATTTTATTTACAGCATAGAAACGCATATTCGAAGTAGGCGCAGGGTATTTCGACGGGGGGAAGCGGAACCGAAATACCCTGCGATCCGGCATACAATCCAAGTGCAAGTCTGCTGTGTTACTCCCTCACGATTTTAGCCCATCATAAGCTTAAATGCCGCCATGCCCAGATCGGTCGTCCAGTTCTTCAGCACTTCGGAGAGGATCGCATTCGTCGATGTGATCGGTACACCCGCTTTTTCGAGGCGAGCCCAGGCGACCTGATCCGCCATCGGGGTCGGGGAACCGCAGGCATCGCATACGACCTGTACATTGTAACCCTCTTCCGTTGCGCTGACCGCGGGTGGTACGACGCAGACGTCGGTCGTCGCACCTGCCAGAATGAAGTTACGCTTTCCTGTTGCGCGACAGGCTGCAGCGAAGGCAGGATCGTCCCACGCGTTGACGATGCCCGCGCGCTTGATACGCGCAGAATACGCTTCGGGCAGCGCCTCATGCAGTTCGGGCAATAGGAGTCCCTGCACGTTGGTCTCGAGACTCGACGTAAGAACCGCTGGCATTCCGGCGGCTTTCGCAAACTTCGCCAGCAGTACGGCATTCTTCTTGAGTTCGGTCTGGTCGATTGAGCCGATCCAGCCGCACGTACCGACCTGATGGTCGATGAGTATCAAGGCAGTGTCATCCTGATTGAAACGGAACATTTCGATTGTGTCCTTTTTGCGTCGAGTAGTGGGGATGTGTTTTGTCACATGGATTGATTCTTATGAGTTTGCGCTATGATTTGAGTCCGGCCGCTCTGATTTCATCGTGGAAAATCGACTGGATTATGCAATCCAATGGCGGACCCCGAGTGCACGAGGGTTTTGCAAATAGCGAACGGAGCACATAGATCGCCCGTGCTCCGGCTTTCTGAGACAGAGGTAAAATAGCGACTACCCTGTGTGCCACAATAGGGTGAGACAAAATCCCGTACACGAAATAGTGTAGATCGCCAGGGCGGAGAACAGGATTTCTCCCATGAGTACACCATTGACCGACAGCCCAACAACCAAGTTTGCTACCAACGGACACCAG
>JBBQPY010000101.1:0-19166 GCA_038216735.1 Chthonomonadales bacterium | reverse complement strand
CCCCTGGTGGCAGGCAAACTTCGCAAAAAGAACAGCGTCACAGACCACCTGCTGACCGGTGTGCTCGCACACCGGCGGCAAAAGAGCCAAAGAGCGCCGTCAAAGGGGGCCAAAGCCTCCACATTTACCGGAAACTAAAGTTAACTATTCAGCGTTTTAACTTGTGGACCAGGTTCATTCCGAAAGCGCAAGTGTTTTTCATGCGGAAATCTCACGATCGTGCGGATTTGTAATGCCTCCACGTGACCATTGACGCCCGACAGAGGCGGATATAACCCCGGATAACTCCGCGTTACACATCGGACGGATAGAGGACTCCAGTTATGCCGAATCTACCTGACGCGATTTGTCTAGACCGCCATGCCGCCATCGACAGCCAGACCGCATCCAGTCAAGAAGTTGGCTTCGTCGGAAGCGAGATACAGAGCAGCATAGGCAACATCGTTGGGTTTACCGACGCGACCGAGCGGCTGACGATCCTGGAACGCCTTCATTGCCGCCACTGGGTCCGGCGAGTTCTGAACACGCACTAGCATCGAGGGCGTTTCGATCGTTGCCGGCGTAAGATAGACGGCGCGTATCTGCTCTTTCGCATGGTCGAGAGCGATCGCGCGCGTCAGCGCGACGACGCCGCCCTTCGCCGCCGAATACGCGGCTCGCTCGACCAGCCCCATCACGCCTGTCACCGATGCCATATTGATGATCACGCCGCCGCCCGCCGCTCGCAGTAGCGGAACACCGTATTTGCAGCCGAGAAACGTACTCGTCAAGGTCGTGGCGATCTGCGTATCCCACTCGGTTTCAGACGTATCCTCGACTTTGCCCACTGCCACAGTGCCCGCATTGTTGAACAGAATATCCAGCCCGCCGAATGCCTGCACCGTTTCGTCGAACATATTCTTGACAGCCTCGGACTGCGAGACGTCCGCCCAGATGAAGATCGCCGTGCCGCCCGCTTCCTTGATCAGCGCGACCGTCTCGCGCCCAGTCGCTTCATCGCGATCGACGACTGCAACCGAAGCGCCTTCCTGCGCGAACAGCAGCGCCGTCGCCCGCCCGATTCCGACGCCAGCCCCTGTAATCAATGCCCGTTTGCCCGCCAGTCTCGCCATCTCTTCCTCCCAATCTATCGTATTTTTCGTGATTATTTTGAATTCAGCCTGAGTTAGCGGCGAATGTTTTTCTTTATCCGCGAGTTGAAAACGCACGGCATCAAAGTGCAAACGTCATTGAGACGGGAGACTCGAACCGATTGAGTTTTCCCATTCATCTGATCTTTCAAGGCGGGGGATCAGGCAGAGTGCAGTGTGCGCCTGTAAGACGCCTGCATTTCAAAAGACGGGTACTTTCAGTGCCCGGCAGCGCACTTAGCGCGAGACCGGGCAGACTCTGTTCTACGTGAGCGGTGAATGTCCCTGCGGCGTGATCAGCATCGCGTACTGGGCCTGCTGGCGAACGAGCATCTGCTGGTAGATTGTATGCCGCGCCGGATCAGGAACGTAAGTGTCGCCGAGCCGCGCCTCCGCGTCCGATGTGTGCTTAATCAGTCCGGCTGCCTGCATCGCGAGCAGCGCCGCGCCGCGACTGCTCGCCTCTGCCTCCGCCGCCAGCGTTACCGGTCTGCCGATCGCGTCGGCGAACATCTGTGACCATGCCGGCGAGTGACCCAGCGCGCCGCCCGACGCCACGATCTGCTGCAGCTGCGGGAACACCGACTGCAGCCGCTGCGCCGCGAGCGCAAAACGCATCGCCACCGCCTCCATTCCAGCACGGAGCATCTCGATCGGACTCGTATCGAGGTTCATGCCAGTCAGCGCGGCGCGTGCGTCGGGATTCCAGCCCAGACTGCGCTCACCGCCCAGAAACGGCAGAAAGGTCAGCCCGTGTTCGCCTGGCGACATCGCGGCGAGCAGTTTTTCGAGTTCATCGGCAGGCGGCAGCTGAAGCGTGCGCGTCATCCAGTCGTAGACGATTCCGCCGTCGCTGAATGCCGCCCCGATAAGTGGACGACGGCTGTCTACCCGATACCGCCATAGACCGGGAATTACGATCGGCTGGCTTGCGATTACCGGCTGTACAGCGGGGTCGGAAGTCTTAATGGCAGCATCGCCGGAGCGGTTTGCAGAGTCTGTGGATGCTTTCGGTTCAGCCGACTCCGACCAGAGCGCACGGATCGCGCCGCTCGTGCCAAGATTGATCGCGAACTTTGTAGGCGTGTTGCAGCCGCTGCCGATATTGCCGCATGCGCCGTCACCCACCGCCGGAAAAAACGGTACGTCTTTCAGCGCAGACCATCGACCCGCAAACTCTCCCTGTAAGCCCTGCGCCCGCTCAGTCAGATCGACGATCGGCGCGAGACGCTCCGCCGAAAGCCCGATCGCGGCCAGCGTCTCCGCGTCCCAGGCGCAGCTCTGCTGATTGAGCAGACCCGTACCGGATGCCATTGAAAGCGACACATTTCGCGCCCCGGTTCCAAACCATCTCCCGAATAGATACTCGCTCGGCGATGCCCAGCGTGCAACCTGCTTATAGACATCGGGCTGCGTCTGCTGGAGCCATGTCAGTTTCGCAGGGTAATAAGATGAGTGTAGTACGCAGCCGGTGCGCTGATGAACGGCGTGTTCATCGAGACGTGAGCGCAGTTCCCGTGCCGCGCCGCCCGCACGCTGATCCGCCCAGTTATAGATCGGCGTGAGCGGTTTTCCGTCCGCGTCCAGCCCGAGGAGCGCGTGCCAGAAAGTCGAAACGCCAACTGCTGCGATCGACCCGGCGCGATCGCCGGCCTGTGCCATCGCCTGATCGAGACAGTCACCGACGTGCTTTTCAAGCTCCTCGGCAGGCATCTCCATGCCGCCATCGGGCGTCGTGTGCATCTGATATTTTAGTTGTGCGCGAATACCGTCTACTTCTCGCCCCTGCGTGTCCCAGAGCAGTACGCGGGTCGAAGAGGTGCCGATATCCAGCGTCAAGGTCAGCGGTTCTCCGCTCATAAATCATTTCCGATCTCAGGCCAGAGACTACTTACGGGGTGCTTCAGGCTTTTGGACGACGGACACGTGTGAGGTGAGGAAAAGACGATTTCTCTGATGCCCCCAGGGTTAAACCTCAGCCTATCTGGCGTTCCGCCGATCGTCTTTCGGACGAATAACGAAATAATTGTTGCATGTGAAGTTAGTAAAAGCGTTCTACTCCTTGCTACTCAGCACAAGATAGCGTTCACGAACCCAGAAACCCTCGAAATGCACCATTCCTTCGACGCGCTTGCCATCAGCGCTGACCTTCACATTCGTCCAGGTCGGCTTGTATAGTCGATATGTTTCCAGCACCAAGTCCTGAGATGGACTTTTTGAGTCGTACACCGATTTGTCATTCAAAACCGTCTCGAGGTCAACCAGTGTGGTCGGCAGGCGGTCATGCGATTTCAGATACCATTGACCATAGTTACACGATAAAATCACTATAAACTTCGTCTTGCGCCAGTTTTCCAGTTCCGCTAGAAAAGCGACTTCGAGCAAAACGCACATCAGAATGAAAATCGTCAGGCATATGAGGGCAGCCCGCTTCTTTCTTTTTTGTGTTCGGAGTTCTTTCGCTGCTCGTCGTAGGTTGGGCAGGAGAGCGGACATCTTTCGGCGGACATCGATCATCGAGAGCCTGACTTTCCTACCGAGAAAAATCGTTTTACAAAACTCGACTTGCGCGAATGTATAGTCAACGGACTGAAGTCCTTCGCTTGAAAGTACGAGTGTCCTGCGGACACGACCCGTAAAGGCGCTGCTTGACGCGCCCACTTCGCACACGATGCATTTATGAGACTCCCTCTCCCCACTCCTAACGAGCCTGCGAGTGGCGAGGGGGTGAGGTTGCATCACTCCCCCCTCCCAAAGCTTCGGATAGGGGGTTGGGGGTGAGGGCACTAGCGATCCAGTCCTCGGGACTTTGCGACCCAGTCGGTATCGATACCCCTCGCTATCAGCAGCTCTGAGAGTTGTCCCGTGTGTGCCGATAAATGGCGCAGGTTCATGACTTGATGGGACAGCTTGGTCATATTCTTGTACCACGAGAAGCCCGTCGCGTCGGAGTCGAGGTCGAGTTGGTCAACCGTGGGGTCGATAAGCGCGTCGATGAACCGGATGTAGTCGAGGATTTCGCTGCTCCGATAGATTTCGGCTTCCTCGGGCAGCTCGTAAGGTTCTACATCGAACGGCGGGTGCCAGAGTCCATGGTGGATGCCCTCGCGTCGCCCGTGCCAAGGCTGAAATGCCTCTTCGTCCTGACCCAGATACAGGTGTGTAAAGAACGCAGCGTGAAAAGCGATACGCCAGAACGTGCGCGGGTGCTCGCCCTCGAGCCACAGACCTTCAGGGCACTTCCCCACGCACTCCGCGAGCATTGTCAAAGCGGCGTGATACTGCTCCTCGAGCGCTTGTCGCAGATCCATTCGAGTCATCCCTTCCGTATTCATTCATCGCCGCAGAGCTACTCCCTCACAGCCACGTCGGAGGAAAGTGGAACTCCGCGTCACCATAGAGTGTCTGGATGAAATTGATCTGTCCGGCATGATACGCCATGTTGCGGTACGGCGCGAGAATCAAGTTTTTACCAGGGATAAGTCCGCGCGGATGCGAAAACTCACGCCTCAGATCGCTAGCGGGCAGAGCGCGGATCGCCTGGCAGAGAATTTGCGCGCTCGCAGAAAGCTGTGTCTTCGCGTCCCCGACGTCCGCAAAATCGGGCTCATGCCAGCCGCCTGCCGGTCGCACGGGACTCTCACCGCGCATGACGGCCGCGAAAAACAAGTTGACGGAAATGCACTCGCCGACCAACTGGAAAATCGAGCGCGTTTTTGTGCCGCCTTCCGCCTGTCCCTCGACTTCCGGCTGCCATCGCAGCTTATCGGCAGGTGTCGAATCGAGGAAGAACCCGATCGACTGCGCCATCCGATCCGTCTGGTCAGCCGCATACTCCTGTACGGTAAGTGTGCTGATATCGCTGTTCATATATCGATGACCTCCGGCGTGTAGGTGTAGACGAAGCCGACATTGCCGCAGTCATAAAGTGGCTTGAGCGTGACGGCTGCCGCGACGACGGCATCGAGAAACTCCGGACCGCTCTGCAGTACGGGATGACTCTTAGCCCACTGTACGCCGAATTTCGCGTGCTGACCCTTAACTTTACGCATCCGTGCGGCGAACTCGCGGATCGTTTTTGCATTGAGCGCGGTTCCCGATTT
Source organism: Chthonomonadales bacterium (assembly GCA_038216735.1). GTDB lineage: Bacteria > Armatimonadota > Chthonomonadetes > Chthonomonadales > Chthonomonadaceae > JBBQPY01. The sequence goes on along the minus strand of JBBQPY010000101.1, from coordinate 13,933 downwards.
TGGGCAGCCACCCGGATCTAGCAGTTCATAGGCATAGATCGTCGGATGATGTGCGAAATACGCGGCGAGAGACTTTGCATTGCGCTGCAGGCCGTCGGCGAACGCCTGCTTTTCGTCGGCATAGTCCTCGACGAAAACCATCACGCGGACACGATCTACGCTGACGGCGACCCTCAAATGCACAAAGGGTTTGTAGGCGCGCGGCGATTCGGCGAACGCAGTCCACGTCTCAACCGGCGCGTTGACGGTGCGGCGTAGATGCTGCGCGACATGAGGAAAAACGGGCTCGCCCAGGGTCTCCGAAAGACGTTCAGGGAGCGTGGCGGCAAGCCCCATGAGCTTTGGCTTGATATGCTCGCGTAACAGAGGCATGCGCGCCGCGAAGCCCGGCACTTCGAACAACTCGAAATCCTCTGGCGCGAAACCTGGAAATACAGCTTCCTTCTCGATGCGTAGTGCCATAAACTTGACGACCTCCGTAATGATTCACCCTGCCTTCAGATTCATACTTAGCAGGCAGAATATCTGCATTTACTCCTCCTCTTCCCGAAGCATCGGGAGAGGGGGGTGGGGGAAGGGTGAATGATTATCGGCCTCCGATTAATCGACCGCCGATCCCAGCCTCTGTGCCCGAGTCCGAAATCCTGACTTCCACAGCGTTGCGCCTCTCATCCTGCAGATGAGAATGCGGATTAGAAACGTGTTCCTTTGGGAAGTCCGTTCGGTAATGCGTTACTGGCCGCCGATACGAACTGACAGGCATTCATCCTGATATGCCTCCCACGCCTCGGCAACGCGCCCCTCGACTGCATCGCCATTATGGGTGAAGACGCGGTAGCGCAGCCGCAACGGTTTGCGCGGCGCAACAATTACCGGATCGTCGGCGAAGAAAATATAGTTCGGGGAAAAGGTGCCATAGTCACGGGTGAACCATGGCGTCGGGTGGTCGATGTTTTGCGGGTGGTCGAAGAGTGCGATCCCACACGAGATTCGCCCCAGTTTGCCGGAACAGTCGAGCCAGGGCGACCGCTGGCGGTAGGTTTCTCGCTCGTTCTTTTTGCCTTCGGCGTTCGTCATCGTGCCGCCGGTGCGTGGTGTTAGTCCCTCTGCGACGCGAATGTGAGGCAGTCCTGCCTCGTTCGTCTGATGCAGCGTGACCGGTTTGTTATCAGGAGCGTGCAGCGTCAAATCAAAATCAAAATAACGCGCCTCTTCGGGCGTATCGTAGAATGTAAATGTGCGCGTATCTGTGAGAACGATATCGCCGTCAGGCCCTGTCCAGTCGCATTTTTCGGTGAAACTGCCGACTTCTCCGCCGGTGACGATAGAGTCGAATTTTTGGTGCAGGATTTTCCCGCTGTTGTGCCGTTCCAGCCAGCAGTCCACGTCGCCGACACGCCCGTAACCAACCCAGAATCCGTGATGGTTGCGATGATCGGTGGGGGCGTCGGCGAGAAGCGATAGGCCGTTGGCGGCGCGGAGCGGATACAGATAAGGCTTCGGGTGTGCCGCTCCAAACTGATAGCGGGCATACTCCTGCCCTCCGATGCGTATTACGAGCTGACTGCTCTCTTCGAGTACTTCGACCATAACGACTTTAATCTCCCTTGTGCTGCCCTATTGTACCCAAAAGTAGTCCCCAAAAGTCAGCGTGTGCGAGCCTCCATTGGAGCGGCAGTCCATTTGTCCGTCCGCGTGACCAGGAGCTGGCTCGCTACGAAACGGCGGAGCCCGCGCCGATCGTTGGTCACTTCCTGATTGCCGCGACGGGCGGCATCGAGCGGTTTGCCCGACAGGTCGCCTGAAGAAAAATTACTGGCAGAACTATCCTTACTATTTTTATCCGCGCGCTTATCCGCGTCGATCCCGTACCGAGCGAGCCCTTCCAGCGCAGCGATCCGTACCGGAAAAACGATTTTCCGCGAACCGTTCGGGAGTGACGGCGAGAGCAGATAAGCGTGGTCTCGACTAAGTTTTTGGAGGATCTTCCTGCCCTCCTCACCGCCGCATAGCGCCGCCGCAAGCGCCGCTGCCGTACGCAGCCTGTAGTTGTCGCTGGCTGCCGCGCGGTCGATTTCGCGCTCGATCCGCTGTCGCTGCACTACCGATATGCCGTATCCGCGCAATGGCGCAGAGGTGAACATAAGAATATCAGACGGCCAGTTCTGCGGCTCATTGGACTCCGGACGGTAGCCGATTATGCCGAGTCCGAGCAACGCGCGTGACCGAAAATAGACATCACCGCTGTCGGTGAGATGGAATAAAATCGGCAGAAAGCGCGGCGAGGCGCGCACCGCGAGCAGATCGGCGGCGGCATATCCATAGTTGGGAAGCCCATGGATCCGCTCCGGCGCTTGCAATATGCCGAGCAGGACGCGGTCGAGATCGACCCCGCTACGCTCCAGAAACTCGATTCGCTGCCTGTCGATCATAGGGTCTGCGGTGCCCGGCTCGAGGAGCAGCGACAGCGCGAACGCAATGCTCTCTTTTTCGAGGCGCGAACGCTGTGCTGCCTCGAATGCTGAAAGTCGGAACTTGCGGTTCAATTCTTCCGGATCGCCCTGGCCGATTCTGGGCTGAAAAGGCGCAGCGAAGATCGGAAAAGCGCGTTCGGGCTGACCGAGTTCCAGGAAACTGCCGCCCACGGACTCTTTTAACAGGGGATCGACAGCGATCTCTTCCAACAAAAAATCCATCGACGCGACGCTGACAACGCGTCGAAAATCCCTGTCCAGATAAGCGCGGCGCACTTCCGACGCCTGATTGGCATAATCGAGTGAATCCCGACTGCGTCCTGCGCCTTTGCGGCCGCCCAGACGATCAGTTGCCGCCACTGTGTTCGATACCATCGAAAAGAGATGCTCTTTGCCCCACGCCGACTGCCATGATAGACCGGTGAGCGCAATCGCATAGCGTGTGTCATCGGTCAGCTTTTCCCCACGCCATCGCAGTTTTTGCTCGACCTGCTGTATCTCATCACGAAATAAAATGCTTGCATCGACCGCCTCACGGCGCGCAGAAAGTGGCACAGGGGCTGATCCGGCATGCGCAACAAAACTCGTACTCAAACAGGCGGAGATTACAAGCAATCGGGCGAATAGCCGACGATATGAGTACGCACAGGTGATACAGGAATTAGTCGTAGGATAGGGATGAGGCACACATTCGTTGCGGGAATAGCTGCGGAAATGGAAGAAGACAGTGCGTCGGAAAGAGGCAGGCATGCGGTATGTATCCTTACCATTATCGTACAGTAACAGTTTGAGGTCGCTTGAGATTGCCGAAAGACACTCGATCTTCCTCGGTATCGACCTCATTTTAACGTGAATAACGACGAGAGTCAAGGAGATTGCCTGCCCTACGCCGAATCATACTCACAGGAATAATTCTACCAACATTGAAGCCATTATGCAGCCAAAAACCAAAACACGCAGAGCAGTAAGGAAACCAATGACGCATACAATCACTTTGATACCAGGCGATGGCATTGGACCTGAGGTCGCCGAGGCTGCTGTTCAAGTCGTCGATGCCACCGGCGTAAAGGTCGAGTGGGAACGTATGGAAGCCGGAATGGAGGTGATGACGAAATACGGCACACCCGTGCCCGACGAAGTGATCAACTCGATCGTCAAGAATCAGGTCGCGCTGAAAGGTCCGATCTCTACGCCGATTGGCGGCGGGTTCGCGAGCGCAAACGTCTCCCTGCGCAAGAGACTCAATCTCTATGCCAACGTGCGACCGGCGAAAACACTTCCGGGAGGGCATTCACGCTACGAAAATGTCGACCTGATCGTGATTCGCGAAAACAGCGAGGACCTCTATTCAGGACTCGAGCATATCGTCATTCCGGGCGTCGTCGAGAGCCTGAAGATCATCACCGAAACCGCCTGTCTGCGGATCGGACGCTACGCCTTTCGCTACGCAAAAGACAATGGGCGCAAACGTGTTACTGCCGTCCACAAAGCCAACATCATGAAGCTTGCGGACGGGCTGTTTCTGGAGTGTCTGCGCCGCGCGCACCGTGAATATCCCGAAATCGAATATGATGAAATGATCGTCGACAACACCTGTATGCAGATGGTAATGCGCCCCGAGCGCTTCGACGTGATGGTAATGGAGAACCTGTATGGTGACATTCTGTCCGACCTCGCTTCGGGACTGATCGGCGGGCTCGGTCTCACGGCTTCGGCGAACATCGGGGAGAACGGGATCGCAATGTTCGAGGCGGTACATGGCTCGGCGCCCGATATCGCGGGCAGGAACCGTGCCAATCCGATCGCGCTAATCCTTTCGGCGGCGCTGATGATGAAGCACCTCGGCGAAAACGAGGCGGCACACCGCATCGAACATGCGGTGCATACGGTGCTGCGCGATAGTAAGGTCATGACGGGCGACCTCGGCGGCACCGCCTCGACCACGGAAATGACCGCCGCGATCATCGCTGCGCTCTCGTAACTCTGCCCTCACCAACACCCCGAGCTAAAACGCAAGGTTGAATGGCGCCTTTACTCCCCCTCCTTTGCTTTTGTTCAAGGAGGGGGTTGGGGGGTGGTGCATTTGCGCCCAGGGTTAAAACCCTGGTCTGGCTGGCGTTCCGCCGAACGTCCTTCGGACGCAACCCGACAGTACGCGCATTTTCTCCTCCACTTTTAGTAAGGCAAGCACGGCGAGAAGAGGTGCAGGGGTGAGGTTGCACTAGATTTTTTTGAGCAGGCTTTTCCAGCGCGCCCAGGCTTCCTGGCGCGCTTTTTTATTGGCGTCGTTGGCGTCGGGGGCTTCTCCGGCGCGCATAAAGCCGTGGCCAGCCCCGGCATAGATCACCGGCGCGTATTTTTTGTGCGCTTTCTTCGTCAGCGCCTCAGCTGCTGGGACAGTGGACGTGACTCGGGCGTCGTTGCCACCGTAGAAGCCATAGACAGGGCAGCCGATGCGTGCGACGACCGCTTCGTCCGTTGGCGGTGTGCCATAGAAAACAAACGCGGCTTTGATGGACGGTTTATCCGCAGCAAACTGGAAAGACTGACCTCCGCCCCAGCAGAAACCTGCGGCAGCAGCTTTGCCATTGCTGGCAGAAAGCTTGGTGACGTAGTCCGTGGCGGCTTTCAGGTCGGCGGTCACCTGCTCGGCGGGCAGGGCGAAGACCGCTTTGATCACAGCGTCCTGATCGGGAAACTCGCTCGTGCCGCCACCGCCGGGTCCCATACCGGACAGCAGGTCGGGCGCAATCGCGATGTAACCCGCCTCAGCGACCTCATCGGCGGTGCTGCGCGCCCAGTCGCTCAGTCCGAAAATCTCATGGATCAGAACGACGGCGGTCGCTTTCGCTTTGACTTCGGGGTAGACGACAAAGCATTGAACCGTTCGATCGCCGTGTTTGACTTTCACCCACTCCTGATGGCGCGGTGACTTTGCAAGGCGTTCTTTTGCCCAATCCTGCGCGGAAGCGGGAAGCGTCGCCAGCAAAATGCCGACGGTCAGAAACATCAGTCGAAGCATAATTTTTTTCTCCCGGTTTTTATATTCGGAGTTCCACTCCCGGTAATTATATCACGCGTGGGACGATAATCGGGAGAAAACGGGCAGGGTCAGGGGATAAACAAACAACGCCCCTGCCGCAGGGATGGGCAGGGGCGTCGACAATATATAGTTGAGGTCAGCGGGAAAACAGACGATCGAGCGCTCTACAACGCCTATCCGACATTTGGCGGATTGATCATCAGTTCGCTGAGTATAGGCAGTGTGTCGGTCGTTGCAACACTCGCGTTCTGGTTTTCGAGCCGAATCTGCTCAAAAACCTCTTTACGGTGGACGGTGACGCTGCGGGGTGCGCGAATGCCGAGTCGCACCTGCTCGCCTCGTACTTCCAGAACCGTGATTTCAATTTCGTTGCCGACCATGATACTCTGATCGGGTTTGCGTGTGAGAACCAGCATCTATTCGCCCTCCATGGCAGTTCGTGCTATCAACCCAAATTATAGGATCACTCGATCGCCTGCCGAAACCTCCATGTTCCGGGTTTATGCACTCAATTATATACGCGCTGATGGCATTACTCCCTTATATCGGCGGCATTCGCTGCTTTCTTCAGGGTGATTTTCGGTGGTCGATGAAATTTCTCCCACGCAATCCGCGACACCATGCCAAAGTGGGCGCGTCTAGCAGCGCCGATACCGGCTGCGACCGCAGGACACGCGTACTTTCGCGCGAAGGACTTCACTCCATTGTGGTTATCCTGGCAGCTTGTTTTCCGCCCGTGTCGTCGAATTACGAGAGGCTTCCGGTCTTGTCCATCAGGCGACTTTCGACCGACGTCCCTCTGCTTTATCTGCGACGGATTTCGGAGGCCCCTCGGTAACAATGGCGTCATTATCCGTCGAGGCAGTTGCGCGCAGCAGCATCTCTTCCATAACTTTGTGCCGTGTCGTATAGCCCTCGTCCTGCACGATCACCTGCTTGCCGCGCCGGGTCAGCCCATTGATAACCAGCGGTCCGAGCAGGTTGGCAGTCATCTCCTGCGGGTTGTGAGGCGGGACCGAGACGATCGTGAAAATCAGCATCGGCGTGGTGGGAGTCAGCTCCAGGAAACGAGCGTCCGAATCGGCGATCGTCGGCGTATAGGCGCTGCGAAAAGCAGTCGGCTCGACGATCGGGAAGGCGATAGCAGGCTCGTCCACAGCCTGAAGCCAGCGGAAGGCGTTGTTCTCATCGTGATGAACGACAAGAAAACGTTTGCAGTTTTCAAAGCCGATCATGCCGTCCGGGAAAGTGATCACCAGGTCGGCATCCGCCTCGAACGTGCCGAAACGAGTCGTCTGCACAGTGATCGTTTCTACCGCTGCGCTCTCTTCGCAGGTTACATCCAAATTTGCCTCGGAGTGGCGGTTATCGAGTGTCATTGCCATTCTATTCTCATTTCACTGTGGTGTTGGTTAAAGTTTATCCGTCGGCGTTGCGTTGTTTCCGCCGCTGTAAAGTGTCTGATCCTCGGCTGAAAAACGGCGAACCCTGAGGACTGAAAAGTGCAGCAGCGTTTCTGATTGCCGAAAGCATGTCTGTTTGCCGAACCCCGGGAGCATGGCATCCTGCGCGCCTCCCGTCGGGCTAATGAGTCTTTTCTCATTCGCATGTTTCACAATATGTTGTTCAAAAGGTCATTTCAAGTAGTCGAGAAGACTATTCTGGTACGCGCGCGCAGTGGACTGCACTGCCGCCTGGTACGCGGTCTGTGCGGACTGCAAATTGACGACCGCGCTCGGAAAATCGGTGTCTTCGATCTGTGAGATGAACTTTGTATAGTTCACTTTGCTTACCTCGTTGCGCGATTTAGTCAGGTCGAGGCGGTTGACTTTCGCCCCGAGATCCGCCCGGACACCGTTGACATTGTTATAGACCGTGTCGAGATTATTGAGGTCGGAGTAAGAGATCAACGAGACATTTCCCGAGCCGACATCGTTTGCCAGGGTCTGGAGCGTCGCCAGCAGCGGTATGAAAACCTTGTCGCCGGTCGCGTTCGTCTTGAGCGACTCACCACGCCCGATGTCGACATACAGGTCGCCATCACCTGTCGCGGACGTGCCGCCCAGATAGTTGTAGATTCCGGCAACCGCGACCAATGGAGCGGTGGTAGTACGCTGCCCTGCGAAAATATACCGCGAGCCGAGCTGCGTGTTGCCAAGACTGGCAATCTGCGTAATGATATTCTGCAGTTGCGTGGAGAGGGCGGTGCGTGTCTCCGGGCTGACGTTGTCGCTTGCTGCCTGCACCGCGATCGTACGAGCCTGTCGAGTGAGCGATGAGACGCTGTCCAGCGCCGTCTCGCTGGTCGCGATAAAGCTGTTCGCCTGGTCGATGTTGCGCGAGAACTGGTCGAGTTCCGTATTTCGTTCACGGAAATCGAGCGCCTGTGAGGTTCCGGATGGGTCGTCGGATGGGCGCTGTACCTGTTTGCCAGTATTGACTTTCTGCTGTGCGACATCGAATCGAGAGTAAGCATCTTGAATGCCATAGAGCGAACTCTGCGCGACTTCGGTTGTGCTGACTCGTGTGGACATTTGCTGTTCCTCCTGTGTTGGTGTCCCGTAGATTGTGCGGGCGGCGCAGCATCCATGCCTGCCGTGCCCAGCCATTCTAGCATTTCGATTTTGTTATTTTCGGTAAGCCGCTTTGTCTCGTGTGGTTGGCTTCCAGATAACAATTTTGGACTCGATGGAAGTCTATTCCAAACACGCTTGTTGCTTATGAATCGACTTTGCTCCGCGAATTGGGGATGCTGGCCGGTTAGTTTCAACGAGGAACTCGGGTTCATTCGATAACAGGTGGACCCGGTTCTCGCAGTCGCTTCGTTGTATCAGGTTATCTGCCTGAACCCAGCCCATTGATGATCTTGTCCAGGAATTCATCCGACATATTTAGCACCCTCGCCGCCGCCTGATAAGTGCGCTGATACTGAAGCATGTTCGTCAGCTCTTCGTCGAGATTGACTCCCGAAACGGACAGCTGCTGATTCTTGAGCTGATTGAGTACGCGATCCTGGTTATCGGATTCCGTCTGGAAGGATTTCGAGTCGGCGCCAACCAGCGCGACTTTCGAGTTGTAGTAGCCGTCCAGGCTAAAGGCGCCGATGGTCGGCTGGTAGCTCAACTGCGCGATTCCCCGCGCATTGTCCCCGTTTCCGGGCGCAAACGGCGGAGTGACAGGCGCCGCCGCCGCGGCGATTTTATCGAGGCTCGTTTCGACCCCGACGCTCACGGAGATGCCCGCAGCCGAACCGGTTCCGGGCGGGGCCGGAGGCGTACCGAAGAAGAGGTTGCCCGTCGTTCCGTCGAGCGCATAACCCGCTGCATGCTGAGCATTCACCGAGGTGATGAGATTGTAAGCGAGCGTGTCGAGATCTGCCTGATAACCAGCCACCAGCACACTGCTTTTCACCAGCCCAAAGAGCTCGCCACTGTGAATCGGTATCGTGTCGCCTGACGCGGTCACCAGACCCAGTTGGTTATTGACTGTCGTGATTGTCGTGGGCAGTGCGCCTGCTGTGTCGCCCTGCACCAGTGCGAATCCGCCTACATTGATGTTGAGTTCGCCGGTCGACAGCTTCGTGGTCGGATTGATTGCATCGGTTACTTGAACATCGACAAGCCTGCTCAATTGATCGATCAACTGCCCGCGCTTGTCCATCAGGTCATTGGGGTGATCTCCGACAGCGACGCTGATGCCAATCTGCTTGTTGAGAGCGGCAATCTCGGTTGCCACCGCGTTTATGTCGCCGATCTTCAGGTTGATTTTGGCTGAGATCTCAGGATTTATCTGGCTCAATGCGGTGCTGACCGAGTGGAAACTGCTGACGAGTGTCTCTGCCTGATTGCGTACTGTCGATCGAATTCCCTCGTTCTGCGGGTCCGTCGAAAGCTGCGAGAAGGTGCTGAACAGCGCCGTCATCTGCTGTCCGATGCCGATGTTGCCCGGCTCGTTATAGGCGTCTTCCACTCTGCCTAAAATATCTCTGAGATTGGTGAGCGATCCCTGATCGGAGTTGGCGGCATACACGCGCTTATCTGTAAACAGGTCACGAATCCGGGTCACGCTCGAGATCGTGACGCCTGTGCCGAGTTCACCCGGCTGCGAGTGGTAGGCATCCGGGATCGTATAGGGATCTGACTCATTGAAAGCGACGACCTGTCGCGAGTAGCCCGGCGTATTAACGTTTCCCGTGTTATGCCCGACGGTATCGAGGGCAAGCTGGCTCGCCTGAAGGGCGCGTTTGCCGATTTCAAGCCCGAAGAAAGTTGATGGCATCGTGATCCTCTCCTGATGGTATGCGCCGAACGCTTCCGTGCATTCGGATCGGGGAACGTCCCCTGCGAATCGAACTATGTCGAATTAAGTCGAAAGAAAATGGCACGGCGGCTCGCTGTCGATCACGCTTTGCTGTCGATATAAAATGCGGGTGCGTCGATGCTCGCCAGGTTGGTGCCGTACCGAGCGGGCATCAGCGTCGCTGTCGTGAGCAAATCGAGGCTAAAGCGCACATATTCCAGTGCATTTTCGAGCAGCAGCCGATTGCGTTTGTAAATGCGGTCGAGGCAATCCTGTACTTCCAGCAGCTCTCTACGTAGCCGGACGAACGGCTCTCGCTCGCGCTCTGGCATCGCGCTAAGCAGTACGCTCAGCGTCGGCAGCGTATCGAGCCCGTATTTCCATGCCAGGTCTCGCGTGGCAGAAACACGCGAAGCCTCCAGCATAATCTGGTCATGGAAAAGCTTCTGTTGCTCATGTTGAAGTTCCTGGAGACGGGGCGGGTCATCCCGCACGATCACGTCTGTTTCTTCTTCTGCGAGCGCTACCAGTTGTTTGCCGAGCAGAAGCTCCTGCTGGAGAATGCGGCGCAGTGTCATCGGATTGGTGTTGATTCGTGGCATTTTGAGTTCCTGTCGATCCCTCATTCACAGCGGTCTCAGTCCGCGAAGGCGGACTTCGCAATTCCAGACCGGGCCTTCAGTCCCGTGCTTTAAATCTGTGGTAGTTCACAGCGACTTCGAGACGGACAGCAGCGACTGGCGCAGCGTCTCATCGGGGTCGACTGGCAGCACATGCTTCATCGACTCGAACATCACCTTGCTCAGACCGAACGTGCCGACTTTACTCATCTGCTGAGCCGAGGCGTCATCCGCCATATCTTGATACAGCTTCGCCTCCTGGCTGTTGCCGAACATCGCGTTCTGCCCCGCCATCGACTTGCGCATCTGTTTGAGCAGCAGCCCGATGAAGACCGATTCGAATTCCTGCGTCGCCCTGGTCAGCTGCGTGCGTTTGTCGTCATAGCTGCGCTTCAGATCGGCGTAGGGTAGGCGCTCGATCTCTTTGCCTGCGCCGGACGTCCGTCCCAGTGCATCGGAAATCTGTTTCGTCACCGCTGGGAGAATTGGCAGGCTTGGATTGGGCGTCGTTGGGTGGCTAATTGTGTTTGTCATCACTGCTCCACGATCTCGGCGGCGATCATACCTGCATCGTGCATCGCTTGAAGGATCGAAATCAGGTCGCGGGGCGTCACCCCCAGATTATTCAGCGCGGTCACGAGCTGTGCAATGGAAGTCGTCGCCGGGATCGCAGCGAGCTGCTGTCCGTGTTCAGTGACTGTCACGTCCTTCTGCTGCACAACGAGAGGCGGCGGCGGATTGAAGGAGTTCGGCGGCGATGGCACCACGATCGGCGCATTTCGCACCTGAATACTGATCGAGCCATGCGCAACCGCGCCCGGTGAGAGTCGCACATTACCGCCCATCACGACCGTGCCCGTGCGCTCATTGATTACGATTCGCGCGGAAACATCCGGCGTTACCCGCACCGTTTCGACCTGCGAGATGAACGAAATCAGGTCTTTCGACTGCGCCATCGGAATCCCGACCGTAACTGTGCCCCCATCCGTTGCGGACGCTCCGATACCCGGCATCTGTGTGCGGATCGCGGCCGCAACGCGACTTGCTGTCGTATAGTCCGGCTGACGCAGGAGTATCTGCATCGTGCTGCCGTCGGACAGGTTCATCGGAACTTCGCGCTCGACATACGCCCCCTGCGGGACACGCCCGACATTGACATGGTTCTTCTGGACTTTCGCGCCGCCTGCCTCGAAGTTGAAGCCGCCGATCGAGAGCGCGCCCTGCGCCACCGCATAGATTTTGCCGTCGGCGGCGCGCAGTACCGTTTGTGAAAGAGTGCCGCCCTGCAGCGATTTTGCGTCACCGATCGAAGAAACGGTCACGTCGATGCGGCTGCCGGGTTTGGCGAAGGCGGGCAGATCGGCGATCACCATGACTGCGGCGACATTCTTGACACGTGCCTGCTCGACCGTGATGTTCAGCCCGAACCGACGCATCATATTTACCACGCTCTGCGGGGTAAATCCGACGCTCTGCCCGTCGCCTGTGCCTTCGAGCCCGACAACCAGGCTATAGCCGAACAACTGGTTGCCACGTCCGCCGCGCATATCGGCAATGTCCTTGATGCGAACCAGCCCCTGCGCTGCGCTCGAGCGCGGTTCGTCCTCGAGTGAGGCGCGTGTCTCAGGACGAGGAGGAGCAGTGCGCTTTTTCGCGGAACCGGGCGGCACACGCGTCTTTGGCGGCGCAGGGTCGATGGGATCGCTGAGCGGCGCATCGGCGCGTGCCCCACCTGCAAGACAGACTGTTAAAAATAATGCGAGAACGGCGGTTTTAGTCATAGTTTTCTTTGTCAGCTAGTTCGCTCGGGTTTCTGTGGTTGAAACCATCGTATCGGTGCATTTTATACTCTAAAGATGAAACTCGAGTCTGATGGGCTCTTCGTGCCGAGCATCCGTCCGCCCGCATCCCAACCCTTCTCCGTGCCGATCATTCTTCGCCAGGGAGAGGGGCGAATGCATCGGACTTTACTTGCTCTCTCCCTGCCATTCGTACCTCGCCATGGAGATGGGTCAGCGGTGACGGCTTTAGTCCGCGGAGGCTGCTTCGCAACTCCACCCCGCGATTTCATTCCCGTACACTTCACAACATCTCGATTATTTCACTGCGCTTTCCTCTTATCGGGTGTTTCAGAACAAGAACCGGAAGATTTTTGACAGGATGCCGGGGCGCTGCGAAGTCCCGATAATTCCCTTGCCATCGTAGTGCACTTCGACTCCGGCAATCAGGTTGGAAGGAATCGTGTTGTCGAAGCGGATATCCTCCGGTCGGACGATCCCGACCAGGCGCACAGACTGCGTTTCCCTGTTGATCCCGATCAGTCGCGATCCTTCGATCCGCAGCGTATTGTTCGGCAGCACCTCTTTGATCATGACCGAGAGCGTCGTAATCAGGGTGCCACTGCGCGAAGTTGTGCCGTCTCCGCCGCCCGCTGTCGAGTTGTTGGCAGTCAGGGAGAGGTCTTTGAGAAACCGCTGTACCAGACCTGTTCCGCCGAATGCGGAGACCGAGTCATTCTGAGATATCTTTGTCGAAGCGGTGGACTGCGCGGTCGTGTTCTCGATGATCGTTATCGTGAGAATATCGCCGACATTGTGCGCTCGTAGATCGGTGAACAGCGACGCAGACGAGGAATTCGTCGCACCTGCCCTGTCGGCGTCGTCGAGCGGGAATAACGACTGTGCGCGTACGCAACTCGTCGACAACGCCAGCAGCCCGGCTGCGCAGCAGCCGATGAGAACCGCTCTGCTCAGACCGAAAGAACGTGGTTTTGCGAGTGCGTAGCGAGCGATTTTTCTGCGCGAAACGATCATTTCAATCTCCCTGATTACAATCTCTCTGATTTCAGTCTTTCGGATCTCAATCTCCCTGATTTCAGTACACAGAGCATTCGTACGGGCGATGCTTGCCGCGATCCGTGCTGCGCATACGCGCCCGCTTCCATCAGCTAACCAGGGACCCGGGCCATCTCTTTCTAGAGGGCTATTCGACTGAGGTTCCTGGCTCGTCTTCTATGGGTTCGGTGATGCGGACCAGCCCTTTGCTCACGACGACAGCTTCGAGCTCCCGGCGCGTATCGAGCGCATAGACACGGATCGTCTCGCCGATCAATCCCGGCTGCAGCGCCTTCCCCGGCGCCGTAATTCGTATCGCGCCGATCAGATACTCGATCGTGACGTGCCCGTTCTGCAGCACGACGGGAGGAGTCTCCAGCGCGTTCGAGGGGATCGGCGTGTCCATCAAAATTCGGCGGGTCGCGCGCTTGCCGTCCACGTCCCGTATTTCGCGCACCGGACTGCTGAAGCCGTCAGGCAGTTCTATGGTTTTCAGCGAGACGTCGTCCGCAGCGATGAGGTCGTGTGGCTCGATCGTGCGGCGCGCAACAAGCAGTGTCATGCGGCGGTGCACTTTGAACAGCACGTCTACCGACTGTGCCGAGGCGCCATCGATCTGTATGCTGACGGGAACGATCAGCGTGCCTCCCGCCACTGTGCCGC
>JBBQPY010000100.1:0-19239 GCA_038216735.1 Chthonomonadales bacterium | reverse complement strand
TGTGCTGATCCAGCCCCGAGCAATGACTCTATTTACTCTTCCTCTCTCGATGAGACACGCACGTAGAGGAGTCAGGGATGTGGCCAGCTGATGGCGTCGAGTCTCGCGGGTCCAGACTGGAGCGTCAACTCTGTAATCTCTAACCGATAAGTCGGATCGCTTTGTGCAGAGCGCGTACAAGCGCATCGATCTCTTCGGGTGTGTTGTAGCACCCGAGCGAAGCGCGGATCGTCGCCGGAACTCCGAATCGCGCCAGTACCGGATGTGCGCAGTGCTGACCGATGCGCACAGCGACGCCCTCACGATCCAGAACCTCGCCGACATCGTTAGGATGAATATTTTCTAATACGAACGAGTAGACGCTCGCTTTCTCCTGCGCGGTTCCGATCATGCGCAGACCAGGGATCGCCATCAGCGCTTCTGTGCCATACGCCATCAGCTCGTGTTCGTAGGCGGCGATGTTGGCCATGCCCAGATCAGATAAATAGTCCACAGCCGAGCCAAGGCCGATGCCGCCTGCGATATGCGGCGTGCCCGCCTCGAACCGGTAGGGAGGGTCCGCATAGACCGTCTTCTCAAAGGTTACCGTGCGGATCATATCGCCGCCGCCCTGCCAGGGCGGCATTTCATCGAGCAGTGCGCGCTTCCCATACAGAATGCCAATGCCGGTAGGACCGTAGAGCTTATGACCTGAAAAAACGAAAAAGTCACAGTCGAGCGCGCGAACATCGATCTGCCTGTGATAGGCTGACTGTGCTCCATCGACAAGCACAGGTACGCCGTGTGCGTGTGCCATTTCGATGATTTCCACGACAGGATTGACCGTGCCGAGCGCGTTGGACATATGTGTAATGCCGACGAACTTCGTGCGCGGATTGAGCATTTTCGCGTACTCTTCCATCAGCAGTTCGCCCGCATCGTTTATCGGAATAACGCGCAGTTTCGCACCTTTTTCCGTACAGAGCATCTGCCAGGGAACGATGTTGGCGTGATGTTCCATCGCCGAAATGATGACCTCATCGCCTTCGCCGATATTCTTGCGTCCGTAAGTCTGTGCGACCAGATTGATGCTCTCTGTCGCACTGCGCGTGTAGATAATCTCCTCTTCGTGCGCTGCATTCAGGAAATGCTGAATCTTGCCGCGCGCGCCCTCGTAAGCAACAGTTGCTCGCTCGCCCAGCGTATGCGAGGCGCGGTGAACATTGGCATTCGACTCGCTATAGTAGCGCGTCAGCGTATCGATCACCGACTGTGGCTTCTGCGTCGTGTTGGCGTTGTCGAGGTAGACGAGCGGTTTGCCATGCACCTTCTGTGTCAAAATCGGAAAGTCGGCACGAACCTTCTGTACATCGTATGCTGGGGCAAACGCGCTTCCCTGCTCTAATATCGACGTTTCCAACTCGGTTGTGATCGCTGTCATAATCTTTTATCCCGCAATCTCTCGTTTTGCAATCCCGTGTCACCTTGATCAAATCGATATCATTTACTTGTTGGAAGTTGGGAGAGCAATGCGCGTTCCAACTCGTCGCGAACGGGCTCGACTTTGATACGGCTCACAATGTCGTTTGCGAAAGCATACGTTAGCAGGTTGCGCGCTTCATCCAGCCCGATGCCGCGCGTTCGCAGGTAGAAAAGCGCCTCCGCGCTCAACTGCCCGATCGTCGCGCCGTGCGTACATTTGACATCGTCGGCAAAAATCTCGAGCTGCGGTTTGGTGTTGATCTGCGCATCGGCGGAAAGCAGCAATGTCTGATTGGTTTGCTTCGCGTCGGTTTTCTGGGCGTCCTGCCGCACGAAGATTTTGCCATTGAATACGCCTTTTGCGCGGTCGTTCAAGATCCCTTTATAAATTTCGTGACTGTTGCAGTGCGGCATCGCGTGATCGATCGACGTGTGGTTGTCGATCAGTTGACGGTCGCGCCCGATATAGAGTCCGTTCAGCGTGCACTCGATGCCCGAATCGCGGAGCCCCGCGTTGATGTCGTTGCGAACGATGCTGCCGCCGAGCGTGATCGAGTGCGAAGTAAAGTTCGTATCACGGGCGAGTTCGATCTGTGTGGTAGCAATGTGGTACGCGCGCGTGCTCTCGCGGTTTAGTTTGTAGTGGTCGAGAACGGCGCTTTGACCTAGAAAAAACTCGGTGACGGCGTTGGTGAAATAGACTTCATCCGCAGCGTCGGAATCGAATTTCACGCCAGCGTAGCTTTCGAGGATCGTCGCCTGACTGCCTTCGCCGAGCACAACGATCGTACGCGGATGCGACACCGAAGCATAACCGGATGCACTCGAGAGAAACCGCAGATGTATCGGCTCCTCGATCACTGTGTGCGACGGCACGATCACGACCGCGCCATCTTCGAGAAAAGCAGTGTTGAGCGCGGCGAACGGCGCATTCGCATAATCCGACTGACGCGCATGATTGGGCTGGAGCAGCTCCGGTCGCGTTCGCAGCACGGTCGCGAGGCTGTCGACAAGGACGCCCGCTGGCAGGGCACGTGCGGTCGAAAACTCAGGGGCATAGCGGCCATTGACGAACACCAGAGTGCTGCAATCGACACTGCCCAGGGGAGCTTGCGCGACCCGTTCCGCTGTAATGATAGTGCTCGGCGTTGGTCTGCCAAAAGCCTGCTCCGTGATCGGGCGGATGTCGGTGAAGCGCCACTCCTCATCATTGCGAGTCGGGAACCCGAGACGCTCGAACCGCGCGAAGGCTTCCTTCCGAAGCGGCTGCAGCCAGGACGGACCGCTTCCCAGACTATCGTGAAGCAGACTCTCGAACTGTTCGCGATAGCTGTCTGTATGTTGTGTACGATTCAGTGTCGTATTAACCGTGTTTTCCATGATGCTGTCTGTTTCACTCATTCCCTAGACCGCCGCGAGATTCTGCTTCAGTTCGTCTTCGATCCATCCGTAGCCCTTCGCCTCGAGTTCGAGCGCGAGTTCTCTGCCGCCCGACTTCACGATCCGGCCGTTTGCCAGCACATGAACGAAGTCCGGCACGATGTATTCGAGCAGTCGCTGATAATGGGTCACGACGATGATCGCGCGCTCAGGGCTGCGGAGCTTGTTGACGCCGTTTGCGACAGCGCGGAGTGCATCGATATCGAGTCCCGAATCGGTCTCATCGAGTATTGCGAGTTTCGGATCGAGCACCGCCATTTGGAAGATCTCGTTGCGCTTCTTCTCGCCGCCCGAAAAGCCCTCGTTGACAGGACGCTTGAGCAGGCTCTGGTCGATGTCCAGCACTTTCAGTTTTTCTTTGACGAGTCGCATGAACTCGGCCGCATCCAGTTCCGCCTCTCCGCGATGTCGGAGAATCGAGTTGAGCGCAGCTTTCAGAAAGTAGGTATTGTTGACTCCGGGCAGCTCGACGGGGTACTGAAACGCAAGGAAAATCCCCTCCCGAGCCCGCTCTTCGGGATCCATGTCCAGCAGATCTTTGCCCTCGAAAGTGACGGAACCCTGCGTGATCTTAAAAGTTTCGCGACCTGCAAGTACGCCCGCGAGTGTACTCTTCCCCGAGCCGTTCGGTCCCATGATCGCATGCACTTCGCCGGGATTCACGGTCAGCGAAACGCCCGTCAGTATCTCTTTAGTTTCGACCCGCGCGTGCAGGTTTTCGATCTCCAGCAATGCCATTTTTCTTATCCTTCACACTCATTGATTCGATTATCAAAATTGTTTCGCGCTTACCCTACACTGCCTTCGAGGCTAACGCCGAGCAGTTTCTGCGCCTCGACTGCGAACTCCATCGGCAGTTCACGGAATACTTCCTTGCAGAAGCCGTTGACAATCATATTGACCGCGTCTTCCGTCGAAATGCCGCGCTGATTACAGTAGAAAATCTGGTCTTCCCCGATTTTAGTCGTCGAAGCTTCGTGTTCCACCTGCGCCGTCGGGTTCTTGACCTCTATATACGGGAAGGTGTGCGCCCCGCACTTATCGCCGAGCAGCATCGAGTCGCACTGCGAATAGTTGCGCGCGCCGTCCGCACCAGCAAGTATCTTTACCTGCCCGCGATAGGTGTTCTGACCACGTCCCGCCGAAATGCCCTTAGACACGATGGTGCTTCGCGTGTTCTTGCCGATGTGGATCATCTTCGTGCCGGTGTCCGCCTGCTGATAGTTGTTCGTTAGCGCGACCGAATAGAACTCACCGACCGAATTGTCGCCTTTCAGGATGCACGACGGATATTTCCAGGTGATCGCGGAACCCGTTTCGACCTGTGTCCAGGTAATTTTTGAATTATCGCCTTCGCACTTGCCGCGCTTGGTGACGAAATTATAGATGCCGCCTTTGCCCTCTTTGTTTCCGGGATACCAGTTCTGGACGGTGCTATATTTGATCGTCGCGTCTTTCATTGCGACCAGTTCGACGCACGCCGCATGAAGCTGGTTTTCGTCGCGCATCGGCGCGGTGCAGCCTTCCAGATAGGACACATAGGCGCCTTCGTCGGCAATGAGCAGAGTGCGCTCGAACTGACCGGTGTTCGCCGCATTGATGCGGAAATAGGTCGAAAGCTCCATCGGGCAGCGTACGCCCTTCGGAATGTAGCAGAACGAGCCGTCGGTGAAAACCGCCGAATTGAGCGTCGCATAGAAATTGTCGGAGTAGGGGATCACCGACCCGAGATACTGACGCACCAGTTCGGGATGCTCCTGCACCGCTTCGCTGAACGAGCAGAAAATGATGCCCATTTCCGCGAGGCTCGCCTTGAAAGTCGTCGTGACTGAGACGCTATCGAAAACAGCATCGACCGCGACGCCCGTCAGCCGCTTCTGTTCACCGAGGGAAATGCCCAGCTTCTCGAAGGTCGCGAGCAGCTCGGGATCGACTTCATCCAGGCTGCCGAGCACTTTTTTCGGCTTTGGCGCGGAGTAGTAGTAGGTTGCCTGATAGTCGATCGGCGGGTACTGAATGTTGTGCCAGAGCGGGTCCTGCATCGTGAGCCAGTGCCGGTAGGCTTTGAGCCGCCATTCGAGAAGCCACTCGGGTTCATTCTTTTTTGCGGAGATCAGTCGGACGATGTCCTCATTCAGACCCATCGGTATCGTTTCGGATTCGATGTCGGACACGAATCCGTACTTGTATTCTTTGCCAGCAAGTTCTTCGATTGTTTCGGTTGCGGTTGCCATGAAACGTTCCTTTCGATACGTCCTGCGTTTAGCTTCGTTGCGATTCGGGTCTGAGCGGCAGCTAAACGTACGATCGGTATCGGGGCCTTGGTATCGCGATTGAGGCGATTATGATTCGATGCGCAGGCATCGTAAACTTTATATTCAAGCAGTTACGTATTCTGAATATACTGTTCCAGACAGATAGAACGAGCAGAAACAAGGGTTAGCGCTTTGCAAGAGAGACAGCAGACAACGAATCGGCAGACTCTGGTGCGCCAGACAGTGGATGAATTTTCTGCGGAAGTTCCCTTTCGAGGAAGTGCATGTCGGTGCTGTCGTCACCGTTGATTTCTGCGAGCGAAACGTGATCGAGCATCTGGAAAATACGGGCGTTGATCCGCATCATCGGAGTGCGAATCGTGCATTTATCGTGCTGTCCGCAGACATTATCGACCGAACGCATGCACTGTGCGAGCGCGGGACGACCTTCGACGACCTCGATGATCGCGCCGACGCTGATTTCCGCCGCGGGTTTCGCCAACCTGTAGCCTCCGGTCGGTCCGGGGGTCGAAACGACGAGACGCGCCTTCGCCAGTATCT
The DNA here is from genome assembly GCA_038216735.1 of Chthonomonadales bacterium. Taxonomy (GTDB): domain Bacteria; phylum Armatimonadota; class Chthonomonadetes; order Chthonomonadales; family Chthonomonadaceae; genus JBBQPY01. The sequence goes on along the minus strand of JBBQPY010000100.1, from coordinate 13,522 downwards.
GCATGATCTTGGCGAGCAGTTCGACCGGCAGATCGTGCTGTTCGGCGATTTCTTTCGTATTAGCAGTGCGTCCTGGCTCGATCCGCGTCAGGTAGGAGAGGGCGAGCAGTGCATAGTCGGTTTTTTTGTTCATGCTCAGCATCGCCGGTCGCTCCTGCTTTAATCGATCACATTCCGACTCATTTTGTCGGAGACCAAATCAGTCGTATATAAGCTTATTATACTCCCTCGCACCTGGTAAGTCAAGCCTGTGCACGATTTCACAATCACATTTTATACTACGCTTCGGGCGCTGCTTTCGTACGCACAGTCGCTGCCAGGGAGATGTCCTCTTTCATTCTCAGAGTCATATTTCGTCAGTGCAAATCTGCCTGATTTTGTGTCTTCGCCGTAACTGAAACGGTCGACCGCCAGCCAGTTCAGCCGCAGTAAAATGCACATTCGCGAAACCACGCGCGACGGGGAGCGTCAAGAGTGGCAGCGCTCGTAATTCAGTGATATAATTCACTATCGGCCTTGCTCGTGCGCAGGGGATAGTTAATTCGTCATAATATTGATATAGACCATCTAGCTATCTACCGAGAGTACAGGGATAGTAACGGAAAGCACAGGGAAATATTCATGCCGCCGAGTCGAAATTCAAATCGTAACAATGCGAGTCGTCCTTATAACGAACGAGGAGGCAAATCCTCCGACACAATGGCGGCGGCTGCCGCGATCGGCGTGATCGCTTTTCTGTTACTGGGCGGCTTCTACTGGCTATCACACCGTAGTTCCGGTCCTAAACTGACGCTGCTCGTTGGGGCGGATGTCACTGGGAGTATGGGCAGGGCGGGTCGCCAACAGTATTTTGGAATTCTCGATGAGACGGTGAACGGTGTGCTGCCGAAAGGAACGCCGGTCAAACTCTGGTCGTTCGATGTCAATGCGCATAAAGTCGCCGACATCACCCCTCGAAAAGCCGAAGACCTGTGGTCCGATGAAGACAACATCATTAAACTGCACACGAATACGCCAGGTACCATACCGGCTGTCGTGCTTCAGGATATGATCGCGAGCATTGAAGAAGCACATTCTAAAAATGAGGGCGTCGCGCTGATGCTGCTGACCGATGGCGAAGACCAGGACCCAAAACAGACCGAAAAAGTCTGTAAACAGTTGGCGGGCATGAGCAATCTGAAAGCGATGTGGGTAACGGGAGCCTCGACTGAGAATGGCTTCCGATCCTCGCTCGAGCGGCGACTCACGCCGATACTCGGAGACAGGCTGGTCGTCTCGAGCGGAAGCGATGCTCGCGACGCCCTCAACCGCTTCCGCACGTTGATCGAAAAATAGCTGGAATATTAGCGCATTACGCTTATCCACAGTTGCACTGCTAATCACCGATGGTCACTATCAACGATAGCGACGATCGACGAGTGCCATGAAAACGACGCGGTATCGGTTTTGCCTCGCCTTTTCGCTCAGCTTCGGGAGAAGGGGTGGGGCACGTTTGGTAATGTCAGTGAATCGCCCGAAGGACTGGAATTGGAAAATTAGGACAAATTTCGATGGATAATGAGCCGAATGAGCCTGTTGAAATAGAAGAGATTGGGCAGTTTACCGATCGCGCGGCAGTCAATACGAATGGCTTCTCGCGTGCCGTCCCAAATGCTGGCGTATACCCGGCCCAGAACGATCCGGGCTACACCAACGGGATAGGTACAGGGCAGCAGCTCAACGGCGGTGCCAGCCAGCGATCATCGAATGGCCCAAGTGCGCTAACGTCTTCCGCATCGGAAATAGTGAAGCCGGATCACGCACTTTTCTGGAACAGTCCGCTGGCGCAGCAGGGCGAACTCAACTGGTTCGTGCCGCCCGTTCCCTCGAAATCCAGTGAAACCGATTCGACTCACCGAATGCTGTCCGAGCTCGGCGAAATGATGGAGGGCGAGCCCAAACGCGCCTGGCTGATGAAGTGGAATTATCGTACTCGTTCCGCTGCGTCCGCCGCCGAACTCGAGCATGTCGAGCAGGAAGCGCATGAGGAACTCGCACGGCATACGGCGAAGACCGATCGTGATCTGCATCAGATCGACACTGAGATTTCTCTGCTCAACAACGTGCGTCAGGAGCTTGAAAAAGATCTGGTCGATGCGCGAAATGCCTTCGCGGAGGCGGCGGCGCGCACTGGTTTTCACTGCGTCGCAGAAAATCAGCCATCAGATGCGGCGCCCGGCAGACGAAGCAATAAAAATGATGTGTCGCGGGATGCCGCTGGTCCCACCGTATTGACAGTGGCACGTATTAGTCCTCAGGTCGTTGAGGACGGGTTGATGAACTCCGTGCCGACGCTGCAGGAGATGGCGGGCGAACACGGCGTCGGTCCGATCCATAACGGCGGGCCGATGAACCTGATTCTGCAGTTTTTGATGCAGGTTTTTGCGCCGGTGGTTGCCGGTGTTATGCTCGCGCTCTGTCTTGGCACACTCGTCGGAATCCTCGATCTGGACACCTTGCAGCGCTCAGACAGCGCTCCACAGCTCGCGCTCGCTGCCGCACTCGGCTTTGTAATCGTCTATCTGATGGGGGAATTGTTTCATACCTCGGTCGCCTCGCTTTCACGCAGCCTCGAAGAGCGAGACGCCGAACGTGCTCATCTGCCGAATGTGCCTCGGTACCGCCGCAATCTTGGAGTGGCAGTCGGACTGCTGTGCGTAGCATGTGTGCTGGGTGTCGCGGAGGTGACCGCCGAAGGGCTGGGCATACGTCAGCTTCACCAGCAGCAGATCGCCCGCCAGAACCGTTTCAAGGGAACTGCCAGTCCCCAGCCGACCGTCAATGGCCGACCGGCACCAAATAGTGCCGCTCCGCTGCCAGAATCCGCGGAACTCCCGCTTGGCATCTACCTCGTAATCGGTACGCTGATTTCCGGTCCCTACATCGGCTACAAGACGGCGAAAGGCTGGGGCGAAAACGAATCGCACCTTCGTGAAGCCTGGCTTACCCACCGGCAGCGTGTCTGGCTCGATGACCGTCGTGCCAACCCTGACGTACAGCAGGCATTCCATTGCGCCTACGCCGTGGAGCAGATGGAGAGCAATCTGCACAAGACGCGCAGCCAACTGCAGCATCTCGAAGAGCGTCGGGGTGAGGTGCTGACCGCTGCGCTGCCCGATGCTGTGCAAACGCGTCGCCGTGAAGCCCGCGCTGCCGCAGTCGGGGAAGCCGCACGATTGCAGCAGGACATCGAAGACATCGTGCAGGCGCACGAACCACTGCCGCAAGCGCCCCTCAGCCGGAACGGAAATGGCAGCAAAAATGGAAATACCAGCAATCGAAATGGAAACGATAATGGCCGCGCTCCTTTGACAAATCGCTTCCGCAGCGGGCAGAAGTAGGACGAGGCGGATGCCGAGCAGACAGCAGCGCATACAGAACGACGGTGCGTCAGAAGCCTGGAGCGTTAAATCAATCGATTCACACATCGAAACAGGACGAGGCGGATGCTGAGTCGCCTCTGGTTTCGTCTGTTGTTCGGGCTGATCGGCGCGGCGGGCTGTCTGCTCGCCGCCCTTCTTGGCGAGGGCGTCTTCCGCGCCGCGCACACCTCTCAAAACCTCGACGATCGTATTTCCCGAGTGTTGATTTTCCGTACGGAAATCGCAAAGCGTTTGGAAGACGCGGGTGGGCAGACCGGCGACGTTCAGATCACGCTCTCCTGGAACAATCGTAACGACCTCGATCTCTACTGTGTTGATCCCCGCAACGAAACATTGATGTACGGCCACCGTGAGGTACCGTCCGGCGGGAAACTCGACGTCGACAGCAATTCCGGCGAGAAGCCGATCACCAATACTCCGGTCGAGAACATCTTCTGGCCGTTCGGGGGCGCACCTCCCGGTCACTATCGGGTCTACGTAGATCACTATGCGCTTCGCGGTGACCCCGATCCGACACAGTTCCGCGTCTCAGTCCTCAATATGGGTCGTCAGCAGCAGTACGTCGGGGCGATCTCGCAGGGCGATCCCAAAAAGCTTGCATGCGAGTTCGACACCGGTACGGGCACGGGAATCTGGGGCGGCTTGCTGCCTTCGGTGCTGCGTGCGGCACTGATTACAGGTACCTGGATGGCGTCACTTGTGGGGCTGCTTGCGCTGGCTTTGCTGCTGGCACAAGCCTGCATTTATCGCCTATGGTATCGTGAGCGGTTGATGACACTTCATGCGGCAATGCTGATTCTGCTTGGCTGTATGGGGATGGGATTTGTCGGGGGCGTGGTAGGACAGGGCTGCTTTAGCCTGCTCTCTGCCTATCTGCCTGTCATCCCCGTGCCCATCGCGCGCGGTATCGGCTGGCTGCTGCTCGGAGGCATCGCGGGAAATGGTCTTGGAAAGCGTCTTCCCAACCTGCCCCCCTATGCGTCGACCGTAATGGGCTGTCTCGGCGGACTGCTCGGTGGGTATCTGTTTATAGCAGCGCTGGGCAGCGATACGGACAGCGCTGGACGCCTCTATGCGGCTGCCGTCTTTGGTTTTTTGATGGGGATTTTAGTATTGTTGGTTCGCGAGACGATAGAGGAAGATGAACCCGAAGAGGCTCTAGTCCCGGCTCTGGAGGCACTCCGACTACGCCCTTATCGAGGCGGGCCGACGGGCAGCCTGCGACCGTCGACAGAACGCTATCGTCGTACGCCGCTTCGCTAAGCGCTACCGTCGATAGTATGCGTCCGTGTTCGTATTAGTTTGGGTGCGCAGAGAACTCGATACCGGTATCGAATAGTTTCTGTTACGAGATTACCAGTGTCATATAAGATGACCTCCCCGCGCACTGGCAGCATAATTCAGCATCTCCCGACGCTGCCCTGGATTGTTCTGTAGAAAATCATCCACGATCGCCTCTACCTGTTTCTTCGCATAATGGCGCACGTGGTTCAGCCCGTGCAACGCGCTTTCCTGGCAGGCAATATTAGGGCAGCGCAGCGCAAATGCGAGGACTTGCAGTACCGATTCGTAGAAATATTCTTTACGTGCGCGTCCCTCCCAGTACATCAGTGGCGTAACTTCCCAGAGCATATAGCAGAAGCTGTTGAGCGGCGATGCGCCTGGTTCGCTCAGATGTGACAACACCGGACGACAACGCGGAGACAGGCAGTCCGCGTAAAGGCTCTGGACGGACAGTAAAGCCTCCGATTTCACTTCTTTAGACACATCGCCGTCGATGAGCTGAAATATGTAGTTGGAGCAAGAATTATTGAAGATATAGTTGAGACCGCTGCTGACTTGAATGTCGTCGAAGGGTTCCAGGTCTCTTCCGGCGCGCAGCATGGTTTGCGTAAACAGCCAGACGAACTCCGCATCGCTGACCGAAAAGTCGGCGTGGTCCTTCAAATACCATCGCGTGTCTTGTGCGGGATGATCGAAAACGTGAGCGATCCAGAGAGGATATAGAGGTTCCATTCAAACTCCATCGTGGAAAGTGAATATTCTGGATAACCATGTAAGCAGAATCCAACCGGGAATCGGATCGAAGTCCTCGATGAACTCATCCGTTTCGTTTCTCGGCTTCGATTTCGTCGGCGAGCCAGCTGCAGAGACTGCCTACAGCTACAGGGTTTCGGGAGCGACACCAACCTCCTCGAACCCAGTCTTCTCGCAGACACGGCGCATTTCGAGATCGCGTGTATCGCTCGAAACTTGAGATATTCGGCAAGAACGAGTACTTGAGAAACAGGCGAAGATTTTCTCGGAATCAGTGTCGATAGTTGCCCGATTTCCAGGCTTCGTACTACAAACGGTGGAGGAACAGATTATCATTTCTGACATCGATCGTATCGTGGAAATTATATCACACAGTTGAAGCAGCTATTCACCGGGATTTGTTGAGAGGTAGGGTCATCTTTTAGTGGGGATGTCAGCCAAAACCTGGCAGCCGAAAAAGGGGCTGCTGGAGCGTGTTGGCGGATGATTAGCAAGTGTTGAAACGAGCGCTTGTTCTGCCCAGGCAGTACGCCTCGCATCGCAGAAACGGGCTGCATTGTACGCGCCAACGTAGACGACTCGTCCGCGTCGGTTCAGGATTACAGCGCCGGGCGCCGCCCAGACCCCGAAGGCGCGCGCGATCGCCCCTCCAGGGTCTGGAGCGACAGCGAATCCTTTCACACCGCGGTCCTTCCAGGCTTTGAGTGCTTCTGTCTGCTCCATATTCGTCTCACCGCACTCTACAACCGTTATAAAGCGCACGCTTTTTTTTTCGTATACTGCGGCAAGGCGAGCAACGTGTGTTTCCATATAGCGCGAACATGCACACGATGGGTTCCAGAAGTTGATCAGGGTGACGCTTCCCTCGGCGCACAGATCATATCTCCCCAGGTCGGTTACTAGTATTGCGACGGGCGGAGATGGGAGTGTCTCGGGTTTTGCGGTTAGCGCTCCCGTCGGACGTGCCACCGGACGCAAATACTGCCATTCCAGATGCCAGAACGCGCCGATGGTACCGACGCCCCACGCGATTAGCAGCAGTGCGACCCCTACGTTGCTTTGCGCTTTCATGCCGCCTTACCAACGGATTTGCCTGTCTTATTAGCAAGATCTTTCATCCTACCCGACTTGCTGGTTGCACTAGCAGCCACTTTATCCAGGGGGATTTCGGAGGCAAGCTGGAAATAGGCGACCAGTTCTTTCGTATTTTCCATCTGGAGCGTGAGGCTGTCGGCGATACGCTGAATCTCTTCGATACATAGATTCTGATCCATGACGGCTTTCGACACGCTGAGCGTACTTGCCGAGACTTCCTGCACCGACGCGCTCATTTCTTGAGCCCCTGCGGCAGTCTCCTGACTGATCGCGGCCACGGTGGTAATTGCGCTGCAAACGCCCTCAGAACCGGTCACCAGTTCCTGCACAATCATGTCGTTTTCTGCTACTACCTGGCGTACGGTCTGCATTGAATTTTTGACCGCCTGAACACTTGTGCTCATCGCCTGTGCGGTCGTCGTCATGCTCCCCACTTCATTCGCGACCACTTGCACCGCTCTGATGATCTGCTCGAGCGCCTTGCTCGCTTCTTCACTCTGTGCAACGCCACGAGCGACTTCGCCGTCACTGGCTTTCATTTTTTCAACGGCGTGCGAGACACCTTGCTTCACATTTCCGACAAGTGTCGTAATCTCTTTTGTCGCGCTGGCGGAACGCTCTGCGAGCTTCCGCACCTCGTCCGCAACAACCGCAAACCCTCGACCGTGCTCTCCCGCGCGAGCCGCTTCGATTGCGGCATTGAGAGCAAGCAGGTTTGTCTGCTCCGCGATCTGGTCGATGGTCTGGATGATCGTGCCGATGGTTTTACCCAGTTCACCGAGTTCGCCGACTGTTGCAGAGGAGGAGGCGACTTGTTCCCGAATACGTCCTATGCTGCCTATCGTGTGCTGCACTGCCTGTTCCCCGCCAAAAGCAATCCGGCGGGCATCCTCAACGGCAGTGACGAGCTGATGCGCATGGCTGACGACGAGTTCGATCGAAACCGCCATCTGCTGTACTCCGGCATCGGACTGCTGCACAGCCTGCTCCTGCTTGCGGCTTCCGTTCAGGACACGTTCAATTGCGGGCTGAAAACGCTCCATCGTGCCTGAAGCATCGGTAGCGATGCGAGCCAGTTCTTCGCTGCCCTTAGCCATTTCCTGACTTGTCTGCGCCGACTGGTCGGAAGCATTGGCCACATCCTGAATACTACGTGAGATCATCCCGCTCGACTCAGCCGTCCGCGATACTGCCCCAGCAAGATGACTTCCTGTCGCAGTGACCTCCTGCGTGTTGAGATTGAGCGTGCAGATCAGCTGCGTGAATTTTTGGATCATCAAGACTAAAGCGTGTCCAATGATATCATCCGCTGAATGCGGTTTTACTTCGACCGTCAGATTGCCGCGCGCGATCTCCTGCGCCGTGTTCATCATGTGCAGTTCATGTTCGCTGCGGCGTTCGGCTTGCATCCATTCGTCGTGCATACCGTGCGCGAGATAGATCAATATCGATGCCTCGAACAGTACGAAAGTCGCATGAATCAGTGTGAGCAGCCAGGGATTGAGCGTGTCGGTTGTATAGATGTAGACGGGTGTATGGAACATCTGCAGCGCCGTGAAAATCGCATGATGACTTGCTGTGACGAGGACTGCCGTCACGATCACCCGCCAGTCACGATAGGCTACAAGAAAAGCGAGGGCGCAAAATACGTGGAAGTGCATCTCCGTCAGTCCATGCGTCTGTTGAATGAAGAGTGCAGAGTAGAGCATCAGCGCGGCGCCACTCGCACAGCGGACAACAGGGCGGCCCGACTGGTTTTTTGCGAGCCATGTGACGATCGCAGAGCCGGGTAAACCGATCAGAAAAGCTGGGAGGAACGTTTTATACCAGAAAGCCAGTATCAGCGAGAAAGCGAAATGTCCCCAGAGAATACGCACAAAAAGCGTTTCTAAAGAGGGATACCTTTCCGAAATCAAGAATCTTTTGTGTGATATTGTAGCTTCCAAGATATCTCCATTCTGATTGCCATCTAGGACGTCCTCGCCGTGTTCAGGATGATCGAGGATGACCATCGAATGAACGGTTCAGAATCATGGCACATCTATTCTAGGCTGCAACACTGGCAAAAATTAGGGGGCGAGGAAGTAGGAAGTGAACAGATCCCGATACCACGATCCTGCGCTTTCAGATCACTTTGCGAAGATTTTCGCGACTTTTCGGCGTATCGTCAACGAATGAGATATAATAGGAGAGTTGAGAAGGTATTCCCCTGACGAATGAATACGTACAGACGGGCAGGAATCGAAGCGAAAATAGGACCGAAATGGTATTTTGTTCGAAGCACGCCTGGCGGCAGGAGCACTCAGAAATGGAATGAATCCCGTTCTTGTAATGAGCAACGTACCGTTGCTGCTTTCGCAGCCGGGGAGCTGAGCGCCGGACTGCCATCAATTGCATAACAGGAGCATAAAAGCATGAGCATCGCAAGAAAATTCAAACGACAGGGAACGAAGGTTCAAACGACCGAAGCCGTAATCGAAGGCACTGAAGAGCTTTCCGGCGAGGGGAAAGACACGAAGGAGTCAATTCGCCCGCCCGTCTCAAACACCACCTTCGGCAAGCAGAATAACACGTCGCTGAGAAACACCGGCGCCCCCAAGCAGGTCGTCCGCACCCAGGGAGCCCAGCGCGGCAAATAGCGAAAGCATCAGCGAATAATCATCGCTTTTTGAAAATGCCCTTACCTGCAATCGGTGTGACTGCAAGTAAGGGCATTTCTGAGCCAGTTATCTGATAGTTCGGCTTCTAAGCCCAGATGAGTTTGCAGCGGGCAATCGGTGATGACGTTCTGCCTCCAATGTTTACGAGAACTGCCGGAGTACACAATACTACGCAATAGGAGCCGAGAGACTCGAACTCTCTGAGTCAAAGACATCTGTTCTACAGACAGACGCAGCTCTCCAACGCTGCCGCGCTCCCGAACATAATCTACCCTCTGAAAGCACCTATCGATTTCTGCAGAACTCGATAGTGCTTGCGCTGCGTCGAGCACTAAAAGTACCGGTCTCAAAACAAACCTTTTGCAGCTCCCGCCCCTTCAAAACCCCCTGCCTGATCACGAACCGTACTCGCACAATACACCGACTCCGCATCCTGAACCTGACCACCAAGCACTCCCCCCGCAGGATTCGAACCTGCCCCGCCGCGTTAACAGCGCGGAATTCTGCCGCTAAACTAGAGGAGATCAAACTGCCGAACCGGAGGATCGAACTCCGAACCTCGCGCTTATAAGGCGCGTGCTCTGACCATTTGAGCTAGCCCGGCATCGTCACTTCACAGCCGTACCCAAATGCCTTCTTTATCAGTCGCACCAGACCACCTTCGACCTATGTGCGGGATGATGCGTTCATGCCCGACAAGCCCCCGGCAGGAATCAAACCCGCTCTCTTTTCGTTCGAAGCGAAACGTCTTATTCATTCGACCACAGGGGCATACTGCAAACTTCACTACCAATGCCGGCGAGAAGATTTGAACTCCCACTGGACACGTTCTAAGCGTGCCGCCTCTACCGTTGGGCTACGCCGGCTCACTGCACACTTTCAAAATCCAATTCAAAACCGACCGCTCGTCTTCCCGACTTTCAGACAAAGCAAAGCCTCCTGCAATTCCGGATTTTACTCTGGTGGCAGGAGGCGGAAAATGTGACGTACCAGTTCGTACTGTGCGGCGGCTACTGCCGACTTTCCCCCTGCCGTGAGTTCTGTATGCGCACGAGATAGATGCGATTATATTTGCGGTACTGGAGGCTGGCGTTGCAGTGCCCAGCCAGAATCAGGCGGTTAGTTGCCTGAAGCCGCAGATTGCAATTGAGATTTATTTTGTTTATGCAGTTCGTGTGTCGCATGGCGTGTTAGGTCTCAGTATAGAACGATACTCTGTTCTGTTCGCGTGTCTCAGTATCAATCAACATTCGCATCTCAAAAAGTATTCTTCACCCCTACTGACAGAGAAGCCAGGTCGAAAGTTGCAGGCCTTTCGGATTCATTTATTTAGTCCAGTCTCAGTCTGCGCAGGCGGACTTCACCATTCCAGTCCAGGAGTTCCGTCCTGTGTCTGAATAGAATGTAGGTCAGGGCTTCTCGGTGAGGCGTTGCTTATATAGATTGTAGAGGCGCGTGTGTTTATTCTCCAGAGTGATCGGTTTGCCAGCGATGAACAGCGTCCGCACATGTGTCGTGATCTCCAGCGGATCGCCGTCCGTCACGATCACGTTCGCTATTTTGCCCGCCTCGAGACTGCCCATTCTGTCTGCAACGCCCAGTGTCTCAGCTGCGGTCAACGTGAGACCCCGCAGCGCCATTTCGTGCGGCATACCGTACGCGCAGAAAATGCCGACCTGTCGGGCGAGGTTGTTGGCAGAAGCCGCCGTCTGAGTCTGGAAGCAGACTTTTACGCCTGCCCTTTGCAGTATCGCTGGAGCTGTCCAGATCGTGTCGGTTGGATCAAAATCCTCGGTCGGAACTGTCGACCCGAGACTGTTATCGGTTGGTACGGTGAAGATATAGGGAATCTTTTTGCTCGCCAGCAGATCCGCCGCTTTCCAGATGTCCGAACCGCCGGACAGTACGACCCGCAACCCATACTCCTCTCCGAAAGCGATCGCTCTCCGCGCCGCAACCGCAGTCGCCACATCGAAAACGACCGGAAGTTTGCCTGCTATGTAGGGCTGCATCGCTTCGAGCGCAAGGTCGGTTCCGACTCCTGCTGCGCCAACTTTTCGCGCCGCCGCATACCGTTTCGCACGGTCGAAATACGCGCGAAGTGTGCGAACTCGCGCGGTCTGCTGATCTCGCGCCGCCTGCTGCGCCTCCGGGGGCAGAAACGCACGCTCGAACCGGTTCAGCCCGCCGCCCGGAAAGTTGATCCGCAGCGCCGCCTGGCCCGAAACCTTCATCAGTTCGGTCGTCCACCCGGCAAGGTTCATCACGGACGCCTGCCCGCCAATCACGCCGCCGCTCGGGCAGACCAGTGATGCCGTGATGCCGCAGCAGTAGGCGACTGCCAGATGCACACTGCCAGGGTTGACGGCGGTTGCCGCGATCAGGTCGGGCTGATAGTCGCCGTTCTCGGAGTTGTCGCGTGTGGCGCGTATCGAATCGATTTCGTTCAGTCCGAGTATCGAGCCCGCATCGATCAAGCCGGGATAGACGTGCAAACCCTTCGCGCTGACGATATAGGTTCCGGTCGGCAGCGATAGATTTTTGCCGATGGAAACGATTTTGCCGTCAGCGATTAAGACGGTGCCACCGACGATATCGGGTCCACTGACCGGATGCACGGTTCCGCCGACGATCGCGTAGGAACGCCTTCCAGCCGGAGGCGCGGCCTGGTTCGTGTAGTCGCCGGAGTGAACGGGAAGGGCAATCGTATGCATCGACTGCTTATCGACGCCAAACGGGTCGCGCCGCTGGTAGTAGACTTCGCCCTCCACCATCGTCAGCGCGCACTTCGAGTAGACACTGAGTGGGTTGCCATCCCACAGGCAGATGTCCGCATCTTTGCCCGTTTCGAGGCTGCCGGTGCGCCGATCCACCCCAAGCTGGATCGCGGGGTTGATCGTCACAAGACGCAGCGCCTCGTTTTCAGTCAGATCGCCGTACTTGATACAGTTCGCTGCTTCGAGGTTCAGCCGGTAGGTGCCAGAAGAATTATCAGAGTTGACAGAAGTGACGATTCCTGCTCGTGTGCAGAGCGCCGCGTTGTAGGGGATCGCGTCGAATGCCTCCTGTTTATACGCCCAGGCGTCGGCGAAGGTCGAAACACCTACGCCAGCTTTTGCGATTTCGGGGGCTATTTTGTAGCCTTCAAGCCCGTGCTGCAGCGCTGCCAATTTGAAGTGAAACTCCTGCGAGAGACGCGTCATCATCAGCATCTCATCGGAGCGATAAGAGTGGCATTGCACCCATATTTTGCCGTTTAGAATATCCGCCAGCGTTTCGAGCCGAAGGTCACGGCGCGGCGGCACAGTGTCGGGGTTGGACGCTCGCTGCTTTTCATAGTTTGACCATGCCTGTGTATAGAGCTTTGCCGCCTCGAACCCCCGCCGATAGACCGCTTCGACGCCCATACGCGTGTTCGGAAACCTACCGCCACCTCCGCCAAAGTTGGACTGCTTGACGTTTTCGCCGAGCGCGAACTTGATCATACGCGGCGCGTCCGGCACGAAAAGCTCCTCGACAGGGTGCTTCCACTTCATCTTAACGACTACGCTCTGCCCGCCGATCGGGTTCGCGCTGCCGTGCAGCAGCAGCGACGTCGTGACACCATTGGACAATCCGCGATACATTTCAACGCTCTGCGGATCGACGACATCGCGCATATTCACTTCGGCAGTGATCGAATCCGAGCCCTCATTCGTATCATCGAGTGCGATATGCGAGTGAGCATCGATAATTCCTGGCGTAACAAATCTGTCGGTCGCATCGATTATTACTGTACCAACGGGTGCAGTCAGATTCTTGCCGATTGCTACAATTTTGCCGTTCTGCACGAGGATATCGCCATTCGTGATGATGCCCCGGGTGACCGTGAGAACTGTGCCGTTCCTGATCAGACAGCTGCCTTTTGTCACAATTTTAGGTACTCGATCGGCTTCGAGTTCGATCGGTATATTCACTGGAGCTTTTGGCACAGCGGGTGCAGCAACCGGTGCTAGTTTCCCTTTTGCCTGTGGTTTTGCCTGTTGTGCAAGTCCTACTCTGATTAGAAGTGGCACAGTTAGGAGCGATATGGTTAGCGGCACAAAAATTATAGAGTTTCGTCTCAAAATAGATTTCCTATGTCCGTCATCAGTTGTTGGAGCGAGCGTAACAGAACTGTAGTTTAGCGTTTTTTGGTTAGAGGCGACGGTTGGTGCAAACTCGTATAGGATAGATGACTTCTCGCCAAAGGAGGCATCTGCCCTGAACTCGCTACAACCGTCGCCCGATTGGGAGGTTCTCCTTGCTCCCTTCCGATCCCTGTTTTCC
>JBBQPY010000099.1:0-19326 GCA_038216735.1 Chthonomonadales bacterium | reverse complement strand
CAATTTGCTCTCGATTGCGTCGACTGCTCCGGCAACGCTTGCTGTCAGTGGCCGAGATGTGTCAGCAACTGCGTTTATCGCCGCTACGGGATCAATGTCTATATTATTTGCCAGCGCTTCATCAGGCTCTTGGTCTCCGATACCGGCGCCGTTCAGCAGTCCGCGCAGACGCCGGAAAGCCGTCGACATTCGCGATTTGACGGTACCGACCGGAATTTCGAGGGCGATGGCGCATTCCTGGTAGGTCAATCCATGCAGTTCGCACAGCACCACGACATCGGAATGCAGCGGCGAGAGAGCGCCGATCGCATCGTTGATCTGGCGGGAGAGTTCGTGGCGGTCGAGCGTATCAGCAGGGTCGGAGTTATTGCCGTAGACTGTGGCGGTGTTCTGCTGCGCCAGAGTCTCGTCGTCGAAAGGTAGGTTGTCGGGCGCTTTACGCCGGCAGTGCCGCAGACAGTGGTTCACTCCGACCCGGTAGACCCACGTATGAATATAACTCGGGATGCGCAGCTGGCGAATGTCCTCAAAAATCGCGACGAAAATCTCCTGAGTCACGTCTTCGGCGTCGCTGGGGTTGGGGATATAGCGGCGCACGAGTCTCTGCACCCTTCCGCCATACCTATCGACAAACTCTGCGAAAGCGTTTTGATCGCCCTGCTGCATCCGTTTGACGAGTCGCGTATCGTCTGTCATTTGTCCCAGTGCCATCGCATCTCCTTTCCGTTTCATTCTCAGCGTAGTTTCCTGCTTCGCTGTACGCTCGATTGCAGTAACTATTTCAGTGCTGCAACAATTTCATTGCTGCAACTATAGGGACAGCGGGAACGAAAATGGTTCACGGTTGAGAATAATTAGTTTAGAGGCGCGCTTTTGCCGACCATTATTCCTGTTGATTGAGCGTGATTTGGTGGTATTGTGTGACATTGCCTTGACAATTCAGCGTACCCTGTATAAAATGAAGATAGAATTTATCAGTGACGAAAAATGAACCGGAAAAACAGGGAGAACGAACTTGCTCACTCGACTGGCGTACCGTGCCGCACTAATATTATGCGTATGCGTCTGGATCTCAATTGCTGCCCCTGCCGCACACGCAGCGGACGGCATCAAGTGGGCTAAATCATATTCGGCGGCGGTCGCGGAAGCGAAAGCCACCAATAAACTCGTGATGATCGATTTCTATACCGACTGGTGCAGCTGGTGCAAGCGACTAGACAAAGATACCTACACCGATTCGCGAGTGATCGCGCTTGCTGACAGGATCATTCCCGTTCGCGTGAACGCGGAAAAGGAGGGTCTGCAGGCGGCGCAGAAGTACCGGATCACAGGCTTCCCGGCGATCCTCTTCATCAATGGCGACAATGAAGTGGAGGGACGCATCAATGGTTATCTGCCTCCCGCCGGCTTCAGCGAGCGCATGCTGCAGGTGATGAAAGTGCATCAGGACACGCCTCTGCTCGCGGCTCGGCTGCGCAGCAATCCCTCCGATGCGGAAACCGCGGCAAAACTGACCGCAATCTACGCCAGCCGTGGCAGCGAACGCAAGGCGGTAGCGGCGCTTGCAGTCGTCGAAAAAACGGATGGCGCTAACACGAAAGGACTGCTTTCGCGTTCGTACGCGAGCGTCGGCGATATGTATCAGAGTAATCGGCGGTACGATCAGGCACGTGCGCATTTCAAGAAATCCCTCAAGAACGGCAAGAACGCATTCGACAGCTCCTATGCACACTATAGCATTGCCTTCTCTTATCTCGGACAGAACCGACTGAAGGAAGGCGCGACTGAATTGAAAGCGGTGATTGCAATCCCGAACTGCCCGCCGGGTCTCAAACAGCGTGCACAAACGGTGCTCCCCGAGGTCGAAAAGGCGATCGGGCAGAAGTAGAATTCTGTCGGGCGAAGAATGCTTCTGAACAGATACTGAACCTGAAGGCGCAGGCAACTTCTGTATTTTCTGCAGCGTAAATGAGACGGAGTGGACAGCAGTTCACTCCGTCTCGACTGCATAGGTAACCTAGGATGTGTCCGAAACCGGCGCGTCACGCGGCGCCCCTATGTCTGCTCGGTACATTACTCTTTCACAGACACTCAGGCATTCAGCCCCCGCAGAAAAGGCTGACAATTTCAGCCTGGGATTCGCAGCTAAGAGCGCCAATACACCTTTTGAGAATTACGGAGCAGAGAATGTTTAGCCGCTTACTCCGAAAAATGCAGCGTCGCAGAACCGACAAGGATGCGACCGACAAACACAAGCTGCTGTATGGCATGAACGAGCATCGCCAGAAGGAGCCGGTGCCGGTCACTCTCGCGCAGTCGATTGCTGAAGGCAGAGGCGCACTCAGCGGATCGCGGCGAGGGAAACAAGCGCACGATCATGAAAATCGCTCGACGATGCGACTGCTCGAACTGCTCTGGCACGAACAGAAACTGGTACGCCGTTCAGCAGCCCTCGCGCTGGCGGGTGGTGATTCAGTCTCCGCGCACACCGTAGACTATGGACATTTCGCAACTGTCTTTCTGGTCGTGCTGGACCGTGCTGCCCCTTTCCCTCCCGCAGATGCAGCAGGACGCTATCAGGCGGTCGTGACAGCCATGCGATCGCTTCTTGAACAGCATCTGGTCGAGCTTCGCGGGCTCTGTTCGATGCAGTTCTCTTTCCTGAGCGGCGGACTGTATCTCGCACTGCTCGCAACCTGCCATGAAACGGTCGCCGCTGTCCGCCGCCTGCGGGCTTCTGCGGCGCATCCCGAACTCTGCCGTCTATTGCAGACGCTTTCTGCATTGGGCCGCAGCACCCGCATCAACCCACAGCATATCGCCGCGCTCAGCGCGGCGGCAGGCGACACCCTTGCGGCAATGCCCCCCGACGAAATCCCAGAGTTCTGGCGCGAGCTGAACAGCGGTACGAAACATAATCGGCTGACCTTACTCCCGACAATCGAGCGAATCAGGAGTCGTCATGCTGCTCCCTACCTCCTCGCCGCACTCGGAGAACAGCCGTCCAGTATAACCACCAAAATTATCGAAGCCGTCGGGCGCATCGGAGATCCGGGAACTCTCGAACCGCTCGCAAAACTGATGCATTCGCGCGATCGAGCGGTGCGCCGTGCCGCGAAGTCAGCCATCGCGCGTATCCGCAGGGAGGCTGTCAGCCATCCATCGCGCACCCTGCTGCGCCCGCACGACGAATCGCAGCCAGACAATCTGCTGCGCCCCGCGACAGAGCTTCCCGATGAACAGCGCGAGGAACTCCTTCGTCCATCGTAACGTCAGCCCGGTTCGTTTTCTCGCGAACCATTGTCGAACCACAACTATTGAGTCAATCGAGCAGTGAGTCGCTTCTCCGCTCGCTCCCGAAGAATACGTAATAGAGGACTGAGTTCACATGTGAAGATTGAAGAGTTCCAGAATGCCGATAGCACGGGAATGTAGTTATTTTCCAGGAGGGAGACAACGCGAAATCATGTATGAAGAACGCTTCGTGGAAGAAGAGTCGAAAAGCAGCATCCCCTCTAAAACTCGGCCGCAAAACGCAAGTATCAAACCCGGCTGTTGTCCATCGGAAGAATTCGATAATGACGATGCGGTAAGCGCTCTCACATCCCCATTAGATGCGCTGTTATTCCGTTTGTGGGATGACGATCCGGGAGTAGCGCGTCTGGCAGCAAGTACCCTCTACGCGCCGCGCGACAAAAATGATCAACTGCGTACCGAGACGGAAGCTGCGCTCATCGAGGAGTTCCTGCGGCGGCTCTATGGCTTGACGCCGTCTCAGCCGATACCCGCCACCGAGCGTATCGATGCCGTATCCAGAGCCGCACGTACGCTAATCAAAACCCTCCAGATCGATCCACGAATTCCCTTCCTCGAAGAGCGTGCCGCCTTTGTACTGCGCCCGATCGGGAAGCTGACCGGATGGTGGCAGGCGGATGTCGTCTGTGAACTGCTGTATGATCTCTATCGCGGAATCTGGGCGCCGCACCTGACAAAACCGCAGGGCTGGTCACTGCGGGACTCGATCGCACGAGCACTATGCACCCTGCGCTCAGAAATACTCACTCCACTCTGGAATGGATTGGAGAGCGATGATGCGCTTCGGCGCGGCGCGATGTTACTGGGTATCGAGTTTCTGAATGAGGCGCACGCTATTCCTTCGCTTCTCTATGGTCTTGGATACAGCCGGAATCATGTGGTTCGTTCACGTGTTGTGAATTATCTCGAACAGATCGGCGATGCGTCTTCCCTACCACGTCTTGCCCAAATACGCCGTGAAACTGCCTATTCCGACTGGACACTCTCGCGCCAGATCGCCCGCGCAATGCGGGT
Source organism: Chthonomonadales bacterium (assembly GCA_038216735.1). Taxonomy (GTDB): domain Bacteria; phylum Armatimonadota; class Chthonomonadetes; order Chthonomonadales; family Chthonomonadaceae; genus JBBQPY01. The sequence goes on along the minus strand of JBBQPY010000099.1, from coordinate 14,997 downwards.
CATCGAGCGCAGCAGTCAGGACAGCGCTCATCGCATTTTGCTGCGCCCCGCTCTGGCGCCCACAGAGGCAGAATACATGTTACTGAGACCAGCCGCTGAGTCGGTCGATCGCCCGGATATGCTGCTGCGTCCCGCAATCCCAGTTCACGACGAAAATCCTGAGAGGTAAATCACCAGCAAAATCATGCCAGAAGAACCGGATCATCGTGAGTACGGAATAGCCAGCGCAGCCGCGTCGGATGTGTCGACGACAGCAAAGCTCGCACAGCGGGTCGAGGAGCTGCGCCGCGACCTGGAAAATATTTCGGCCGATCGTCGCGATTATGCATTGCGCACACTGCTGTCGATGCTCTGGGTCGAGACGGGACCACCAAGGCTAATTGTGGCGGGCGCACTTTGTGGATACACGCCGACGATAGGAAAAGTGGAGGGTGCGGAATTCACCGGACGCCTCTGCCGCACCCTCGAACACAAGAGTGATTCAGAGGATTTACGTCCGCCTCCCGCATTCGATACGATGCTGGAATGGGTGAGCAATGCGGGTATTGGGCTGTTGAAGGAGGCGATCGAAGGGCTGTCTATTGCGCTGATTCCATCATCGCTCGCAATCAACCCAGCCGCCGAAATCGCTCAGAAACGTCTCACCGTACAGGCAGATATCTGTCTGGATGCACTGCGCATGTGCCGGACCCTGCGGCTAACTGCGGCGGTGGAGCCCTGTGTAAAAATGCTCCAACTTTTGCCTCCAGAGCGTGTGCGCGAGGCAGGAGCTATCGGACGCCATACGGATCTGCTGCGCGAAAGCGCCTCGCGCACACTTGCCGCGCTGCCGCCTGATGCAATCTACGCCTTCTGGGTCGCGCTGGGAGGCCCCGACGGAAGCGCACGTCGGAATCTTCTTCCCGCACTCGATTATTTCGACGATCAAGGCTGTATTCGGTATCTGGAGAAACTGCTGGAGCGTGCGGGGCAGTGGAGCGACGGCGTCGTTGTCGGCTGGTTCGTAGTCCGGGCATTTCATCGTCTTGGCGATCGCCGTGCTCTGCCAGCTCTACGCCGGATCGCCACGGAGCAGAGCGGGAAAGCCAGCGATATGCCCTGGCTGCGTTATCGGAATTCTCCGGAACTCGCACATGAAGCGCGGCGCGCTATTCAGGCGATCGAATATGGCAAAAACAGGCGGGGGACAGGCATATCGGACCGGGATCTCTTGCTGCGTCCCTCCCACATTGCAAGCGAGGAACTTCTGCGCCCGGCAGACGAAACGAGACAGCCAGGGGGACTCTTCAGACATCTGCTGAGACCCGCTGAGCGTCAGGCGCCAGGTAGTGACTTGTCTTCAACTGAGCATAGTGTCACCGAAGGCGACGAGAAGGACAGATAAGCCGCGGCAACGCCTCAACTTCCTCCTTGAATGAGAAAGCGAAGAAGAGAGGAAATACAGGCGGACATCCTGTACCATTATGCTTCATTCGTGTCCCAAAAAGAGCCAGGGGAGAGTACCGACAGATTTGCATACAGCTTACAGAGGCGGGATTCGCAACTCTAGACCGGAATTGAAACCCCATGCATCTGCTTCTCTATCCCCTCTTTCCGAAGCTTCGCGAGAGCAAACAGGGGATATAGGATTTCAAAATGCGCCCCCTCTGCTGCCAGGCAGGGAGGGCGAGTAGATTGAGCTAATCTCCGAGGTGAAACGGGCGTTCTCAAGCGGCGCGACGGAGCTCCTCTTGTGGTATCTCCTGTGTCTTCTCTGCGCGCTGCAGCGCCTCGTCTGTCAGGGAGATCAATTGTGCTGTCTTGCGTGGATAGATCGCGCTGCCGATCGTAATGACAATGTGTCCACGCCCGGCATCCCAGCCTTTTTCTGCCAGCCAGTCCGTCAGCGCTATGCTGACGCGCTCCGTAACGATACAGACATTGCCACCCGTGCGTGGCAGAATGAGCGCGAATATATCCTCCGCATAGCGCGTCACGATGTCTACGCGACGCACGCACTGGCCCAGTATATGTGCGATGCCCGTGATCAGTTCATCGCCCTTCAGAGTGCCCTGGACACGGTTGAAATCCGCAACACCATAGCAGCGCACCATTACAATTGAAAGCTCCTGCCCGATCAGCCCGGAACGGCTCTGCTCTTCCTGCAGCCGCGATTCATAGTAATGGCGATTGTAGAGATGCGTCAGCGGATCGACGATCACGCTGCTGTCGGGAAATGCCTGATCCTCCATGCGACGGCGAATCTGTGCGGCTTTGAGCTGGGAGGAGCGCAGATCGTCTGTTATCAGGATCTTCTTGAGTTTCTTCGCTGAATTGCGCAGGATATGCGAGACGTAATTGCAGGAAATCCCCAATTGTTTCGCAATTTCAGTCTGGTTCAGGTCCTTGAAATAGAACTCGATCAGTACCCGCTGCTCGAGCGCCTTTAGTTTCTCCATCGCTGTCTCGAGGACGATGCGGTCTTCGATTGGGAGTTGGAACGCTACTGCTATATCGCGGCTCTGCTTGCGGTCGATATCGACCGTCCCGCTATCGTTCTCGTCGTCGCTGCCCCCGTCGATGGACGTCACCTTAAAAACCTCGCGCGTCATCATCATTTCCGCGACGGATTCTTCTGTCATTTCCATCATGCGCGCAATTTCGAGATTGCTGGGCGGGCGGCTGAATTGCTGCACGAGCGTATCGATCACGCGGGTCATCCGCTGGTTCAATTCCTGCAGCCAGGCTGGCTCCTTGATGATTTTGCCCCGGTCGCGCAGACAGTGCTTGATCTGCCCAATGATGAAGTGTGTGGCATACGTCGAGAATTTGACATTCTTAGTAGAGTCATAGAGATCGATCGCTGTGATCAGCCCAATGTACCCCTCCTGCGCCAGGTCTTCGATGGGTTCGGCCGCTCCAGAAAATCGACGTGCAATACTCTCTACGAGGTTCGTGTACTTTGCCACAATTCGGTCGCGCAGAGCGTCGCTCTGGGTGATCCGATACTCCAGCAGCAGTTCCAGCACTTCAGCATCTGTCTGTCTGCGTGCCACCTGCTGCGGAGTCAATTTTACGTTTGCTCGTTTAGATAGCTCTTTCGACATTGTTTCCTTCAGCGAACAGTGGGGTTGATTTGCTGCGCGGTGTGAACGCGCTCTGTCCCCTGCCCTTCCGACATTTCACAGGCACCGTCCATCAGACCTCAGACACCAGACGTCTCGCAATTGCTATGCCGCATGACGCTTTGCATCGTCTTCATTATTGCCCGAAATGCCTCTCGACATTATAGATCGGCGGTCATATACGGGCACGATCACGCTCAAAACAGTCGAAAAAATCGGGCGATCACACCGTTTTCACGATGCGAACGCCCGATTTCGATGGTAGTATTACCGGATTTTGGTTGTTTCTGGGTCGAGAGCGCACCAAAGCAGTATTACTGCTGGACACGGAAGCGGAATGGCTTGCCCGTCATTGTATTCCATAGTTTCACCTGCTCCGGAGTCAGCACTGCAATCGCTTTCGTATTGTTGGCGACCCGCAGCTTTTCCAGGGAGACCGCAACTGGTGTCAGCACAGCTGTCAGCTCTTCGGGCGTGGTGGGACGCGGAGCGGGAGGAGCCGCATTGGGGTCGACCGGAGCGGCATTTCCGCCGCGATTACGACCGCCGCCAAACGCGGCGCGCCGTGAGCCGCCCTGCTCTGTTTTCAGCGCTTGCGTCAAGGCAGTGACCGACACTTTCTGATCCGGCGTCAGTTTGACCTGCTGCGCGAGGGTCGGATCGGCGAGCGCAAGTGCTCCCCGCCACTGCAGATCCAGTTCAGCAAGTCGCTTCATCTGATCCGGGTGCAGAATGGCCGATATCTGCTTGTTCTGGCTGTCCTGAAATTCATTCATTGCCGCCTGTCTCGTGTCCTGCATCTGCTGTCGAGCGGCTGTGCGCTCTTCCGGCGTCATATTCTGCCAGTTGGCAGTTCCCTGCCCGCTCGCCGCTCGCGCCTTCTGAAACGCACTCTGCATCGCTGCGCCAAATCCGGCGCCGTATCCTTCCTGCTGAGCGGCGAGTTTTTCGCGCTGACGCCCGTCGATCAGCAGTTCACGCCGTACATCGTCGCGGCTCAGCAACGTCAAGAACTGCGTCTGCATCGGGTCCGTCATAGCGCGAATCGCATTGAACGACTGCATGACAGCCGCCATTTCGGGACTCATTCCTCGTCCGCCGCCTGGCCCGCCGCGTCCTCCGCCGCCCGCGCCGCCGCGTCCCTGGGCTGCGGAAGGTGAAACGACAGCCAGCGAAAGTGTTGCGGAAAGACCTACCGCCACGGCAAGAACGCCAAGTCGAGTAAGAAATCGTCTGTTGTGTAACATTGTCAAATGGTCTCCTGTTCGCAATTGCTCGGTGTGCCTGAGAGAGTTTTGCCGGAATTGCCTTTAAAGCTGGCGAGAGAAGCCGCTAATAAGCCAGCTTCGCAGTGAAAACAATAGTGCCATCGAATGGTCTGCCGGTTGACTCATATGCTGCAGCGAACGCAAAAACAACTCGTTCGGCAGGCAAGTGACGGCTTGATACATTGCCTAGACGCGGCCGGAATCGTTTTGTTCTGCTTCTAAATTAAATTATTTCAGCGAGAATAGAGTTGAAGCTGGGATTAGGCAGAGTATTTATCCCTAATGCTGGTCTGCATTTTTCGAGATTTCGAGAAGTAGAATTGCAGACGGAGTAACTCCGCCGTGCTAACGTAGATCGACATGGTAAAAAGGGCCAGTTTTCCACCTACTATTTCAAGTCGTTTATATTTTGGACCGCGGTGATAATACACTTTCAATCATCGATCGCAGCGATTCGTGACGCTATCCACCATTCCAATCACAGTATGTGTCGGGATCGCAGACGAACGCTCAAACGACACGATTTTCTGATCGTCGTCGAGCAGCCATCACCATAATGCACGGACCGCCCGAAACGATCTGCAGGGAAAGTGCGCGGGCGATATTGAAGGCGGCGCTCGAGTCGCTGCCTGGCTGCATCCAGACATAGGGCACATTGAGATGACCGGCGGTACGCATCGTGGCTTCGGTGATTTCGGGCGGAGTGACGGTGACAACGCAGTCTATCTGACCGGGACTAGTATCGAGCGAGGGATAACAGGGATCGCCGTCGATCGTATCGGCATTGGGATTGACTGCAAAAACCGTGTATCCCGCCGCTTTGAGCGCTTTATAGACCATGTGGCCATATTTGTCAGGGTCACGAGACACGCCCGTAACGGCGAAGCGTTTCTGATCGAGAATGTGTTCTATCAGCGCGTGTTCAGACACAGTAATATCACCCTCTTTCGTTTCGAGTTCTAATCGGCGCGATCGAATAAATAGGTACAATTTAAGATAGTATGGCGATATTCTACGTGCTTGTCAACGGTCCTGAAGCGAAAGTGGAGTCGAAAGGAGTTCCGGCTTGACAGGCAGGCTCGAAGTCACTATAATTCCTTAACGCGGTTGAACACTTACTGCATCCCACTTTCTCCAACATACCAGTCAATAACCCGCGGTCTCCCACGCGCAGGACATACTTTCGAAGAGCAGTTTCATTGCGATCATAAGGCTATGCATGGACACGACTTACCCGCAGCCGTCACTACCGAAAACTCAGAATCAGGCTGAACCGCAAAACAGCCTATGCTGGAGCGTGCATCTCGCGCGCCGCAATCCCCAACGCATTCCGGTACTCGTTTTGACGCTCTGTATCGCGGCGTGCCTGGTCTGGGAGCTTTTCCACGCGTTGCTTCCCGTTGCTGCCTCGATGGGCCTTCTGTTGCTCGCTGCTTCAGAGTATCTCCTGCCGATTCGGTACAGGCTCACGGAAACAGGGATTGCCACAGTATGCGGATTTAGCCGCACAGGGGTGGAATGGAAAGCAGTTCGCCGCTGCCAGATCGCACGGACAACAATGCGCTTCTCACCGCTCGCTGCTGCGTCACGTGTCGACGCTTTTCGCGGCATCACTGTCAGGTTCGCGCTCGATGGGGAATCGGGCGACCGTGCCTCCGTACTCGCCTTCGCCGCACTCTGCGCACCACAAATCGGCGATCTGATCGAGAGTCACCTGTTAGTGGTCGCTACCGAAAATCCCGACCTGCAAACGAGCGGCATGTCACACACGCATTCCCTGGACGTATTGAACGAGAGCGTAAAAACTTTATGAACAGCTTCGACTGGGACGCGGAGATAACCGACGCAGATCGAGACGCGATTATCGACAGCCTCGCTGACCGTATCGCGCGCCATCAGATGCAGGTTCCCGCGATCCTGCTGCTCGATATGCACCGCCCGCTCGCCTACCTCGCAGGGCAGTCACTGCTGCTCGGCTCCGGTTTCCTGGCGCCCCTTTTCGGACCGAAGAACGTCCAGCAGTATGCCCGCCTGCTGCAGTCGCGTGAGAACATCGAACTGCTGATCACGCGTATCGAAAAGTCGAATTCAGAAGCATTTCCTGCCGACAAACCAGTCGAAGAACCAGCGGCTGCGAAATCTGAAAGTGCAGACGAAGCAAGGGGGAATCCGCTTGGAACACGCTAGCTCTCTCGCGCGCATTGTGCTGATTGCCTTTAGTCTTATAATCATAGCCGCGATCCGCATGGCTCGGCGGAAACAGCTCTATATTCGCCGGATCGAAGGACTATCGGCGATCGATGAAGCGATCGGCCGCGCAACGGAAATGGGGCGTCCGATGCTCTGCTCTACCGGCTTGAGCGCAACGAATGCGGGCGGAATCGAGATCATTCCTCTGCAGGCTCTTTCGATTACGAGCTATATCCTGCGCGCTTCGGCGCGGTTCGGCACACGCGCGATCGTCGCCGTTTACGATCCGCAGATGATGCCGATCACGACCGATGCCGTTCAGAACGCCTACACTGCCGAAGGACGCCCCGAACTCTACAATCCCGATGATGTGCGCTTTCTTTCGAGTCGACAGTTTGCCTACGCCGCCGCTGTCTCCGGAATTCTGCAGCGTGAAAAGGTAGCCGCCAGTTTCCTGTTCGGCTACTTTTATGCCGAAGCGATGATTTTTGCGGAGACAGGTCAACAGGTCGGCGCGATCCAGGTGGCCGGAACGCCCGCCTATCTGCAAATACCGTTCCTGATCGCCGCCTGCGACTACGTGATCATTGGCGACGAGTTTTATGCCGCAGGCGCCTACCTCTCCCGTGAACCGACGCTGCTCGGCAGTATAGTTGGTCAGGACATCTGCAAGGGCATTCTGCTGTTTGGCGTTCTCATCGGATCGATCCTTCTTACCGTCGCCTCAGTGACCGGTTCTCCGATCGGGCAGTCACTGCTCAAACTGTTCGGTAAATAGTGTCTGCGAGACAATTCTGCATCGGAAGCCACGAGGTATATTTTGCTCGGAGATCTTTTTCATCCTGTATCGGGAAATGCGCGGTTAGCATGGTACGCGGCAGCTATCCTGTTTTCCGTCCTGATAATTTTTCTGCTGCAGCTCGTGCCGCAGCGGTTCCGCCGCTACGTGATACTAACAGCAACTTTCGTTGGCGGGCTGTTCTATGCGCTTGAATTTCTCCTTCCCGTGCATCTGATGCCCACCAAAACCGACCCGCTGCACCGAGGCAATTTCCTCACGCCGTTCCTCGTCCCATTCGGCGCGTTCACGCAGATCGTCTTCGCCGCGACGGTCGGGCTCGGCGTGATCAATATGCTGCAGGTGCATGGCAAACGCCTGATCCGACGCGGCAAGGACAGCGCCTTCAGCCTCGCATTTCTAGTTAGTTTCGCGCTGATGCTGATCGTGACGCTGCTCAACAAGGTGCATCCGAACGCAATCAATGTCAATTTTTACAGAGTGCTGTTCGATGGCGCACTTCAATCCCTCGATGCAACGATGTTCTCCGTAGTGGCTTTCTATATCGTCTCCGCCGCCTATCGCGCCTTCCGCGTCCGCTCTCCTGAAGCCACGATGCTACTCGTGACCGCGATTCTAGTGATGCTCGGGCAGATCGCGATCGGCATCCTGTTAACAAGTTTCCTGCCGAAAACGGGCGTCTGGCACAACCTGCGCTTCGAGATAATCAGGGACTGGATACTGCGCAAAGCCAACGCGCCTTCGATCCGCGCGATCCAGTTCGGGCTCGGTATCGGGAGTCTGGCGGTCGCACTGCGCATATGGCTCGGGCTGGAGCGCGGCAGCTATTTCGAGAATCAGGGGTAGCGCGATGCTGAAAGTGATACAAAATCTGGATCGCCGCTACCTGTACGCGCTGCTGATACTGGCGGTCGCGCTGCCATTCTTCTTCAATGTGCCGATGACCGTGCCGGCAACTCAGTCGACCGAGTCGCTCTACGACAAGATCGAATCCCTGCCTGCCGGGAGTTTTGTGCTGTTCGGCGGTGACTGGAGCGCGGGCACTCGCGGCGAGAACCGACCGCAAAGTGAAGTGCTGATACGCCATATCATGCGCAAGAAACTTCGGTTCGCACTGATCGCCTTCGCCGATCCGCAGGGCAAAACGCTGATGCAGGATATCGCGGTCCAATTCCAGGGTCAGTACGGGTATCGGGAGGGCGTCGACTGGGTGAACTGGGGCTGGCGGGTCTCGACTGCGCAGGAAAACTTTCTAAAGGCGCTGGCGCAGGACGTGCCGACGACCGCAGGCACGGATATTCATGGCGCGCAGATTGCGACACTTCCGGTGATGCAGGGCATCCGCACCGGACGGGACTTCGCGCTGATTATCGACGTCACCGGAACGGCGAGTTATCAGGCGTACATTCAGTTTTTGCAGGGACCCTGTAAGGTTCCGATGGCGCTCGGAACGACAGCGGTGATGGCGCCGGAAGCGTTCAACTACCTCGATAGCGGGCAGTTGTCCGGAATGCTCAATGGCGTTCAGGGCGCATACGAGTACGAACAGAAGCTCGGCATCGAAGGCAGAGCGAGTCGCGCCGGACTTTCGCTCTCTTTCGCGCACCTGCTGATAATCGGGATGATTTTGCTCGGCAACGGCGCGATGCTCGTGGAGCGGCGTCAACAAAAGCGAGCGTTGGGAGGCAGGTCGTGACCGAATTTTCACCCTGGCTCGCCCGCGCGACGCCGCACCTAATCCTCTGGGTCGGCGCGCTTTGTACGCTGGGCATGTACAGTGTCCTCTATCGCGAGAACCGCCTCTATCGCCTGTTCGAGCATATCTTTCTCGGATTGGCGACGGGCTACGGCGTCGCGCTCGCCTGGACGGATGTGCTGCTGCCGCTCTGGTGGAAACCGCTCTGGAACAGGGGTGAGTGGTGGATGATCTTTCCACTCGTCGTGGGGCTATGCTACTATCTGGTCTATTTCCCGAAACTGAGATGGATATCGCGGCTCGTGATCGGCTTTTTCCTCGGCATCACGGCGGGCAGAGCCTTTCAGGTGTTCGCCAATGATACCTGGCCGCAGATTCCCGCCTCGTTCAAGCCAGTTTTTCCGCATGCAGCGATCGCGAAGACGGCTGCATCACCGGCGATTCCTGCCCTCTCCGGAGCAGATGCGCTCAACAACGCGCTGTTCATGGTGATCCTCGTATGCGTGATGAGCTACTTTTTCTTCTCGTTCCCACAGAAGCATCCCGTGTTGAAAGGCTCTGCAAAACTCGGTCGATGGATGCTGATGTTCACGTTTGGGGCGATTTTCGGCTCAACAGTAATGGCGCGCCTCGCGCTGCTGACGGATCGCATCGACTTCCTGCTCAACGATTTCGGCGCCGATGTTGGGGGCACGGTGTGGGGTCCGAAGATCATGCTGGCGCTGCTGATCGTGCTCATGGCGGTCGTGCTGACGCTGGTGGCACGCAAGGCGGATGTCGTCGAGGAGTAGTTCCGAATTTCCTGAAGCAGTAAGCTCATTATGGGACTGCAAAAGAAAACTGTCCTGAATATTTGTAGAGGCGCTGTGCTGCGTTCGCTTCCCCTCCGGAAGCATTTATTGAGCGACGCTGGAACTTATGGTGTTTCACGCCGTGGTTATAGCGCCATCAGTTGGAGGAGGTTGTTTTCGGTATCGCGGAATGTGGCGACGCTCATGCCTGCGTCCTCAGTCGGAGGTAGGAAGAATGCGACACCTTTGCCGGTCAACTCGGTGAAAGCAGCCGATACATCCTCGACGAACAGCGTCACGACGACGGCATTGATCGTGAAACTGATCTCCGGCAGCGGCTCCGGCGCAGTGTGAAGCCCTACTCCCTCGCTGAATATCACCCACTCTTCCTGCTCCGCCTGCACCGTGAAACCGAGCACATCCCGATAGAAGCGCAACGCGCGTTCGATATCCTGTACCAGCACCATCGCCATCACGCCCTGAAAACTGAAACCCACTTCGCCCTCCTGAAAATACAAAATCGTCACTTCGCGACATTGTACTTTGCTGTCGGCAGGCTGTCAATAAAAAGGTAGGGAATGGACGAAGATTCACCGCCTCGCCCTGCCTTGAAAAAAGCAAAAGAAAAGCATAGGAAGGGGAGAAAATGTGATCACTACTGTATTTGCCCTTCTCCCTGATGAGGTACGAATGGTAGGTAGAAGGGTTGGGATGAGTGCTGATCGCACGAAATCAGGCGGCACGATCCAATGTGGCGATTTCCTGATCCAGCAGAGGAGTTTCGACAGCAACAACAGCGACAGGATGGCTCCGCAGCGAGCGCAGAGCGGCGGAGCGTATCACGGGGCAGATATCGGTGGCGCGGGCAGCCACTGCATGACGGGCAGTTTCGTTATTCGAGGCGCACAGTGGCGGCATCAGCAACAGGCGCGTTTCCAAGGGCATCTTGCTGCTCCAGAACGCGAGTTCCTCGATCACCTGCGGTCTGTCGCTGTGTCCCGCCAATTCTGCCAGGAGCAAGGGAAGCCCCTCCTCCGTGTGCAGTGCGGATTGCACGGCATCATACACATCGGGATGATTGTACGCCGACGCCATGGCCGCCAGCTCGAGCGGCGCAGGAATCTGATCCGGTGACTGCCCGCCTGTCGAAGATTTACGGAACGCCGCCGCGATCTGATCCGTGCTGAATCGTGAGTAGCCCAGCCGCAGCGACACGATCTGCGATGCCGCCAGAAGGACATCTGGAGCCACAGCGGCGGGTTCGCGGCGGTGGAGCCGCTCGAGCCGCAGCGCTGCGACCGCCAGATCGTTGCCGGCAGCGGCTAATTTCTGTATTGTCTCCACGTCCCCTTCCCCGAGGAGAAGCCACCGTAAAATCCTCATCCGTGTTCGTGCCGCAATATCCGTCGAATCGTCCCGACTCTCCAATTCGGCGCGAATCAAGGTCGGGTCGGCATTCAATAGCGCCTCAAAAGCCGGAAACCCATGGCCATGCAGCGCGATTTCCACCAGCTGCCCTATCGCCCAATCCGAAGACACGCCAGCCAGCGCCGTCGTCACGACCTGTTCGCGACTGCTCACTGCCAGCGCCTCGAGACGAACTCTCACAACTTCCGGATCGATCACAGAATGCACCCCAAGGACGCAGGCGATGTAAGCGGAGCGCAAACCGACACGCAGCACATCGTCCGCATCCTTCGACTGAGCGGGCGTATCCAAAACGTGACTGAGCGCCTGGGTCGTCTTTTCATCGAGCCGTGGCAGTGCTACAAGCGCCCGCGCGGCATTCGGCGAACCATCGCGGAGCAGCATCTGGAGCCAGTACATTTCGAGCCGATCTCCGCTGAGCAAAGTGAGCTCTTGAGCCACATCCGCCTTCACATCTGCCGCAGCAAGATTGTCCTCGAGAAGCGCGAGCATGACTTCTTCCGCCCGACGTGGTGCGGAAGATCCCGCCAGCGTCGCACCGACCGACCGCAGGCGCAGGTTCGGTGAATCGAGCAGACCCAGGATGCCCGCATCGGATGCCAGCGGATCCGCAGCGCGCAGTGCGCGAGCCTGTCGACGAACTGCTGGTTCGAGCAGACGGTGCGGCGTTTCGAACATCGAAGTCAGCCACTCCCGTCCGGTGCAGCGCGTCACGCACGGCGTCTCATGAACGTACGCAGCCGCGCCCGTTGGCGCATCCGCTGGCTTCGGCGACACCGTTTCGCGTGTCTCGGGCGTGGTCTCTTGCTGCCGATAGAGGGCAGGAATTCGGAGTTTCATCATTGATTTCCAGTACTTTAAGAGTTTTCGGATTAGCATAAAGAGCACTATCAGAAGCAACAGCCAGAAGATAAAGCTTGTCGGTTCGCGAAAAACGTTCCGTGGCGCGAAGGATAGATGGTGAAGACTGCTGACGAGGCGGTCGAGTTCGGTTGCAGGCACATCACTGCCTTTTCCGCGAAAGAGCGTTTCCGATTTGGGAAGAGCTGTTCCATCGGTTCCCTTCGTTGCGGGCGTCATGGCGGGCGAGAGTGCATCCTTGCGCTCACTTGCAGTCGGCATGGAAGTGCCACTGCTGCCAGGCGCATCCTTCGTGGAGGCATCGTCGCTGTTCTCATTGCTGCCGCTTCCAGCAGAACTGCTCCCCGTCGGAACCGTACGTATTACCGGCTGGTTCGGTACGTTACCCGCAGAATCATGGCCGCCGAGCGGCTCCGGTATCGTGCCTTGCAGACTGCCCGCATTGACTGACGCTTGATGCTGTGTTCCTGCCTGCCTGCCAACTGCCTGCTTACTATTGGACTGATTGCCCCCTGCTGGTGGGGATACTTCGCCTCTTACATTTGCGCTGCCTGCATCAGCAGTATCGGGCGTTCCTCTGCTCTGTCCTGCTGGCGCATTCGCTGCCTTCTGACCGGTGCTTGTCTCCGCTTTCGAAGCACCATTTCCTTGTGTACTGCCTCCACTGTGGCTGACAACGTCGCTTTTGGCAAAGCCATAATCGAGAAGCGCGGCTGTCTCGCCGCGCCAGTTCGGGCTGTTCAGCACTACGGTAATCAGGCGACGCCCCTTACGCGTCGCGGAGCCGACAAAGCAGAAGCCTGCCTCTGTCGTCACGCCAGTCTTGACGCCGTCCGCGCCCGGTATCGTCCAGAGCGTATCGTTCTTGTTGCTTAATGTGATCGCGGATCCGCCGCTCAGTGGCTGTAAGTGATAAGAGCGAGTGCGGACTGCGGCATCGAACAAAGGGTTTTGCAGGGCGATGCGAGCAATGTTTGCAAGATCGCGCGCAGTTGTGAGGTGTCCGGAGGCGGGCAGGCCACTCGGGTTCACGAAATGCGTATGTGTCGCACCCAGCTTCTTTGCCTCATCGTTCATCCGCTGCACGAACTGAGGAATGCTGCCTGCCATCTGCTCGGCAGCGGCATTGCTGGCGTTATTGGCGGAGGCGAGCATCTGTGCATAGAGTAAATCATGGGCGGTGACGATCGTGCCGGGTGGAAGAGGAACAGAATTCCCGGGAGCGCTGGAGGCGAGGGGTGAAATGGAAACGCGCGTGTTGGGAGGCACATCGCGAGCGAGCAGAAACGCAGTCATGATTTTAGTGGTGCTCGCGGGCGGCAGGAGCTTATCGGGATTGAGGCTGAAGAGCGTTTCGCCAGTTCGAGCATCGATCACGATCGCCGCTCGTGCGGCGATCTTTGGCGCGAGTAATTCGACGCCTAGAGGCACAGTTCTGCTTCGATGGGACGTCACTTTGTGCGCGTTCTGTGCGGCAGTTTCTCCGCATACAAACGCGCTCAAGACAAAGACGACGGCGATCAGCAGAACCCGTGAGCGCAACGCCAAAATCCCTCCCTCATTCCTGCGATCTACTCGATCAACTGTTCAGGGCGACGACAGCATACGGCGTCATCCGTGAACCCTTCGATGTAGCATTTTCGGCTGAGAAGTCACTTTTCTATATTCACTACCCATACTCAATTCACTACCGCACGAACTCGTCACCCTGCTGAAATATTAGCCCCTTCGAACATCCCAGGCGATATTGGACAGGAGACGACACCGATCGCACTTAAAGTTGAAGAGGTGCCAGGGTTCGGTGAGCAGCCATTCGCCCTGGCAGGAAGGGCAAAGTCGTTTCTGTTCCTGCCTCCAACTGCGCGCTCCATATCGGTATAGATAATAATAGACTGGTATCCGGGTCGCCTCGTGAATTCGGCGGCAGACTGCCAGTCCTTTCTGCGACAGACTGCTGTCCAATCGAGACAACTGCCGAATAGCCGTGCGCTCTAGCACGCCTCCGCTCACTTGCAGCGTATCACATGCCCGGTAACTGGATTGCCAGGAATCGACATCGCGGTATGCCTCTTCCTGCGATGGCAATCGATAGAGAGGGACCGGTAGAAAACAACTCCCGCAACGAATTGGAGGCTCGACCGACAGCAAATGAGTGTACAGAATCAGGCTCTGGCGGCGATCACAGGCACATCCCTGGAGTCCTTCGAGAAATGGTGCCGTCACAACGGTCGGCTCCGCCAATCCTGCCGCCCCCAGCCCTTGTAATCCCTGACGGACATGACGATCGTGATATTTTGCGTCGAGAGAATTTCTCTCAGGCAGAAACACCGTGGCAACGTACCCTCCAGGATCTACCGCGATCGGCACTTTTTGGCCACATATTTGTCCATTGAGGCGCAAAGCGTTGAGGAGAGAGTGAATAGCGTGAGAAACGTCATTCAGGTCGGTGGATATCCGTGCTACAAAGGTAAGCTGCCCGACATACATGGCGTTATCCAATCTTTCCGAGTAACTATGCACAGTCATCCCCAGCTATCACTCCCGAAGCTTCGGATGAGGGGAGAAAATCAGATATTCTGCCTGTAAGTGCGAAACCGATGGCCGGATGAATGGTTACCTTCCCGATTATAAACCAAATCTCGAGGAAATCTGGCCGCAGAGTGAGGTTCTCAGCAGCCGGAACGAGACGAGACCAATCGCCTGGCGACATGAACCTGCGGCGTGATCGCTTCCAACAGGACGAACCGATTTTGTTGGAGGAGCGAGCAGTGGGGTGAACGGGCGGGGATACTTCGCACAACGCCAATGCTCCCCGCTCCTTTGCAGGGAGAGGGGTCGGATCGAAGGAGGCACAGAGCGA
>JBBQPY010000098.1:0-19402 GCA_038216735.1 Chthonomonadales bacterium | reverse complement strand
TGGGCGGCGTCAAGGGTAATCTGATACTGGCTCATTTTCTCCTCCTGGCAAGTGTTGGTTTGATCACTTACATCTTACCAGCGAGAGATGAGCCAATAGATTTTGGTCCCCAATTTTACACCATTATACTGGACTTAACTTACATGCCATCGGATGCGTTTACTGAGTTACTCATCCAGCAGTTGCTTCCGTTGACGCCAGACGCCTTTGAAGAAGCGTCAGACCGGAAGCAACCTTTGTGTGCCGTTCCATTTTGGATTCAAAAATGGAACGGCACCGAATTAAATGTGAGATGTAAAAACAGACACACAGCCTGTAATGATGAGTTTGCCAGCTCTTGACGAAGGCTATTGACGGTTGCGCTGGCATTAGCCCGGACAGATATAGGTTTCTATTCGCGATTGAAAGCATATTTTTTTAGCGAATATCGATAATTACATTGCTATATTTAGAATAATGCGTTACAATGTCTGTATTCTTTGTGTTCTCTTCCTGAAATACTTCTGTGTTAAAACGTAGTTACAGCAAAAGGTGGCTTTGATTGGCAACTCGCAGCCAGGTAGAACAGCGTCGAACCGAAATGGCAAACGATCTGCGTCAGCAGAGCCGAACGCATGGCTTGTCTGCCAGAACGGTCGTGGCTTCCGTTCGGGAACTGGCGGAACGATACAATCTTTCGATCAAGGTGGTGCGGCAGACGCTCGAGCAACTGATCGAAGACGGAGTCGTTTATACGATCCCACGTGTCGGGACTTTCGTCGGTCAGCGCCCGGCTTCGGAAGAGGGTTACTATCTGCTTCTACTCTCCTACCTTCCGAAGGAACACGATCAGGCATCACGCACGCAGATGGGGTTCGAAGAGCGTATCGCACAACTCGGCGGTACCAGCCTGGCAATGGTATCTACCCATGCCCATCTTCACTGGGAGACGCAGCAGATGCCACCGATCGCCGGAATTTTCGACTATGGCTGCTTTGCAGATAGTCTCACGAGTAAGGCGCAAACGAACACGATTCCTCTGGTACGTTTCGATGCCTGGATGCCGGACGCAGGGAGAGCCGATATCGTTGCTTTCGATAACGTAGAAGGAGGACGCCAGGCGACGCAGTATCTGCTGGGGCTGCGACATCGCCGGATCGCTTTCCTGGCCCTTCATTCTATTGACGTTCAGCATGGTGGCTACCGCTGGTCGGTCGAGCGTGAGGAGGGATGGCGACAGGCATTGCGTGAAGCCGGACAATTCACGGAAGGACTGGCTTACCACATCGAACGCGACGCTGGGATGACCACGGAGCAGCAGTGCGAAGCCGCCAGTTCCGGCGCTATCGCGCTTACAGTACGGCCAGACGTGACCGCAGTCGTCACTGCCAACGACAATGCAGCGATGGGCTTATTCAATGCGCTCACCAAGGCAGGCGTGCCAACCAGCCGCTGGCCCGCTGTGGTCAGTTTCGACAACCTGCTTCACGCAGGCAGCTATCTACTGACTTCGTTCAATCTGCCCTGGGAGGAGATCGGACGGACCGCTGCCAATCTGCTCTGGGAGCGGCAGCACGGACAGCTCACCGGGCCGCCCCAGGAGCGGCGCGTTGCAATGCGCATGATTCGCCGTATGACGTCGCAGCCCGGCTGGTCTGCGCTCGCTCCCACCCTCTCAACAGCAGGGCTGGAGGCCGCAGTCGTCTTGCCGAATGTCCCATCTACATGATTTTTCAGTTCGCATTCTTTGACTGTTCACATTCCCTGGCATTTGATCAAAGTCAGAAATGCTGCTTGCCGCCCTGCTTGAAAAACAAGGCGCACCAGGCAGTATCCCTGCAAAAATCAGACGCTTGTTCTTCCACAAACATTGAGAGCTTTGGAGCGCCAGAGAGGAGGCAAGAGAAATTCGTTTCGTAATCACTGACGGCTTCTCCAGTCGGTCTGGATACGCTGTACGCCCCGCGTACAGAGTAGGCTTCGGGGATAATGGCTCGATTCACAGGACTTCATTGATCCTGCACTGATAGAGAAATCGCCTGCTACTCTAACCACTCGCTGTCTCAGCCGCCTTTTGAGAGAGCAGTGGCCTCAACGTAACATTTTGCAGCGAGACATCGAGACGGAAAACGAATCCTGAATATCAAGGCGGCAACTTCGGTTCATTCACATTTCAGCGGCGCCATTGAGGGCGCGGCTCTTCCGCAGGAGATACCTGATATGAAATCGCATTCCTTCAAAACAAACGCTCCCAGAACAGCGGGTTTTACCCTGATTGAGCTGCTCGTTGTTATTGCTATCATCGCTATTCTGGCTGCCATTCTCTTCCCTGTCTTCGCGCAAGCACGCGAGAAAGCGCGCGGCATCACCTGCATCAGCAACTGTAAGCAGTTCGCCTTTGCCAGCACCATGTACACGCAGGATTATGACGAAACACTCGTTCCGGCGCATATCAACAGCTGTGACGGCACAGGGCGGGGAACCTGGATGTCGCTGCTCAATCCTTACATGAAGAACGTCAAAGGCAACGGGCAGGGCGGCAACGGCGGGACCATCGTGGCCTGTCCGTCTAGCAGCTACGGCGTCGCCACAGACTACGCCGTAAACGCGACGATTACGGGCTTTATGGAGCCGGGCAGCGACTGCGCCAACCCCGGTCCGATCATCCAATCGCACTCGCTGGCTTCGATCGATAGCCCGGCCAGTTTGTTCTTCGCCGGAGATTCCAATAAGTATCATGTTCCTGCATGGGGAGTGGGCTTTCAGAGTGCGGGCGAAGACCTGCTTCGAGAGGGAGATGTACCTTGTGCAGTTGGCTCTGACGACTGTATCAAAGCCTACAAGACATGGATCGAGAACCAGGACTTTTCGGATGGCTATGACCCAACGACCGACGGCTGGGCAGCCAAGTACCCGGCGTTTCGCCACAGCCGCTCCGGAAAGCAGAGCGGTTTTGCCAACTTCGCCTTTGTAGACGGACATGCAAAAACAGGCCACTATGGAGCCTCCAAAGCTGCGAACTGGTTCCCCTCACCCTCTGAGAGTCAGATCGCAATGTGGCAGTGACCCAGCAGTAATTCGCAGTGGCGCTGCTTGCCGCGTCCACTGCGAGCAAAATGAGCAAAGAAAAGCGAAACGGGTTTTGTTCGTGCCGGAGAATATTTTCCGGCACGAACAAAACCGGTTTCCAATCTCATGCTCGAAATGTTTCGTTCTCTTCATGCTGAAAAAGATGGCTGAAATGAGATAACTGTATGGACCTTCTGACGATCCGCGCGCATTTTAGCGCAAAAAATCAGATAGACAAGAAAATAAAACAGCGGATCGAATGCATGGTGTTCGCAGCGCTGGCAGGCATTGCGGTCGGCCGATGGACGATAGTGTCCCGCGCTGCTAATGCCCTGCCCACTGCCTCGCTGACGACGCTTGAGAGGCTCACGCAACAGGAGCCTTACAATCGCCGCGCCTTTTACTATCTTGGCTTGCGCTGGCAGGAGCGCGGGGACTATCCTCGTTCCGATGCCGCGCTCGAACACGCAGCGACGCTGGACTCCGACGACGCGCAAGTCTGGCTCGCCTGGGCTGCGGAGCGGACGGATGCGAACCAGAACGACGGAGCTATTCGCATTCTCGCGCCCTTTGCCGCACAGCACCCGACCAATGCGGCGGCACACCTTGCGCTTGCCCGTCTCTACCACCGCACGCAGGCTTACAAACCTGCCTGCGCTGAAGCCGAATCTGCCGTTCGTTCGCAGCCTGATTTGGCGGAGGCATGGCAGCTGCTCGGCAAAGATGCCGAATCTATACAGGATTATGTTGGGGCGGAGAAGGCCCTCCGGAAGACCCGGACATTGAAGCCGCTCGAAGCCGCAGACGCCTTCGATCTCGGACAGTTTCTGGTGCGGCGCGAGCGTGCACCCGAAGCCGTCCCGTTTTTTCAGGAGGCTGTGCGCCTGGCTCCCGATCTGCCGGCAAGCCATCTTGCCCTTGGAGAGGCACTGCTTCAAACGGCACACACTCCGGCCGATTTTGCAGCGGCGCGAGATAGTCTGCAGCGAAGCGCGAAACTACGCCCGGGACATCCGCAGACGTGCCTGGCGCTCGGCGACTCTTATCTGCGGCAGGGGCGCTGGCAGGACGCACTCACTGCTCTCCACCCGCTTCAGGAACTGCAGATCGACGGAATCGATCGTCGGGTTCGTGCCACCTATCTGCGGGCGCAGGCATACCAGGGCCTCGGAAATCTCACTGCAGCGGCACAGCAGCTGCTGCAGCACCAGAAATGGTCACAGGTGCAGCAGGAAAAAGCGGCTTGGTTCGATCGCATACAGCAAAATCATGCCGATCCCGCACCGCGTCGGCAGCTGGCACGCCTGTGCGTACGCTGCGGCGATTATGCCGAGGCCGACGCGCTCTATCGAAAGCTGCTGGAGTACGCGCCCACTTATCAGGCAGCACAACAAGAGCTGGCAGACCTCGAAGCGGCGCATCCGCTCGCCGGTCGCGCCTTTGCCGCTGCTCCCGCGCATCTGGCCATTCGCAGCGCCAGCGGGCGGGTGGAAGAGGGCGATCGCCTGCGGATAGCGGGGCATGGACCTGAGGCAAAAGCCGCGTACCTCGATGCGCTGGCACAGGATGGACATTCGGCGCGTGCCTGTCAGGGCATCGGGCTGCTTCTGGAAGCACAGGGCGACGTCGAAAATGCGTTCGCTTATCTCCAGCAGGCCGTCTCGCTCGACCCTGCCCTGCCGCTGGCGCAGCGCACGCTTGCGAAACTGTACCTACAGGCCGGATTTCCTAATGAAGCTCAGCGCCGGCTAATGCGCAGTGTCGCCGACGCTCCGGAGGATGCGGCTGGCTGGTACGATCTGGGACTGGTGGCACGTTCGGCTGCACACGACCCCAGTCAGTCGGAGGCTGCGTTCCAGCATGCTGTGACGCTTGTGCCGACAAATGCCCGGTATCTACTGGATTGGGCGGATGCGCTCACAGAAACGCATCGGGATGTAGAGGCGGAAAGCGCTTACCGCCGGGCACTTGCCGCAGATCCGCAGAGTGCAGACACGCAATCCCGCCTGGGAGCTTTTCTGCTCGATTACCGGAGCGCAGGACAGCATCCTGCTGCGCGGCAAGAGGAGGCTGAGCGTCTGTTGCGGAGCGCTCTGGCACGGGACGGAATCAGCGCCTTCACCCGTTATCATCTGGCGCGACTTGAGCGTCGGCAGGGACATACGAAAGAGGCGATTACGCTGCTGCAGGCTGCGCTAAAGCAGCGTCCCGACATGGTCGCTGGCTGGTATGAACTGGCGCAGACACTGCAGCACGAAGGCCGCAGCAGCGAAGCCCATGCCAGTTTACAGCGGTCGGAACAGCTGCAGAAAGCCTATGCCGAGTATACGCGCATCGTCGGACTGATCGCGCTGTCACCCAAACGCGCCGATCTACGGCTTCTCCTGGCGCGACAGAATACCTTACGCGGCGAAAACGCGCATGCACTCAATCAATATCAGGTCTGCCTGCAGCTCGACCCGCAAAACCATGCCGCGCAAACAGAAATGGCGGCATTGACGGCACGCCTGAAAACGCAGGGGCATCTCCCCAACATGGGGCTCTACAATGCGATGGTCAACAGCTTCTCAACTCGTTCGCGATCGTTCAGTCCACCGAATGCCGCACATTCCGATTGATCCGTGCATTGTATGACTATCTCGTCTGTCGAGCCAGACCGCAGCTTTTTGCTGCTTCTCGGAATGAGCCCTCACACCCTGCGCTCTCGCCCGAAGATTCGGGAGAGAGCAATACTTGTAATTCCTCCACTGTCTTACTGAGGCGCGAACGGAGAGAAGAGGCGGCAGGGGGTGAGGTAAAGCCCGTGTTCCGTGCGCACACGACTTTGACTATGATCAACTATGAGAGGAATTTTACTGCTATGAGCGTTAAAAACAGCAATAAAACGATGGTTCGCACTTTGCCGATTCCGGTGGCCATCGCCGCGATTATCTTACTGCTCGCATTCGTCGGGTGGTGGGGTTATGCAGCATTGGGGACACATGCCCCAGCCGAGGAGCACAAACCGCTTCGTCCCGAATACCAGGCCGACAATGACTGGATATTGCAGAAGGCGAAAGAGACCCAGGGGGACGCCAGCAGGCTGAGCGACGAGGACCAGAAGCAGCTCGCGGCAAAAACTCACGGCATGGGCGCGATGGTTCTAAAAAACGCCTACGCGCAGTCGCAACACTAAGCTCCGGTGCGATAGCATGAACATCGCTTTTTCTGTTTGCGATACTATTATATCGGCAGTGCTACCCTGCCCGTAACACGATGTCTTTAACACCCTGTCAGTAATACCATGTCAGTAACACCACATCTTTCCACATCTAACAATGAGCCAGCCGGGAGCGCTGAAACCAAAGCGCGAAGCAGGGAAAGTGCGCCCTCTCCTGACGCGCGCCAGGAGAGGGCGCTGTGGCGCAGACCGAGACAGTCGGTCGCGACAACGCTGAACGCACGGACGCTGCCTCAGAAACCAATCTGCGCTGCCATGCCCGCATTTCAGGAATTCGACCGGCGGGCGCAGGCGGGAGCGCGGCTAACGGTCGTGTTCCTCGGAGCATCGCTGACATGGGGAGCCAATGCCACCGACCCGCAGCAGACCTCGTACCGCGCTCGCCTGGCACAGAAGCTGGAGGCAGCCTATCCCCACGCTCACTTCCGGTTTTGGGATGCGGCTGTTGGCGGCTCCGACTCGCGGCTGGGCGTATTTCGGCTGGAGCGCGACGTGCTGCGGCAAAAGCCCGATCTGGTGTTTCTGGAATTCTCCGCCAACGACAACATTCGATCGACCGATGCCAAAACGCTGGCCGCTTACGAAACCCTCCTGCGACGCTGCATTCTGGAGGCGCAGGCTGCTGTCGTGCAGGTCATACTGCCGTTTCGCTGCGATATTGCGGACGGCGATCTGACCGCAATGCCGCGCCGCACCGCGCACTATGCCCTGTCCCACGCCTACAGCTCCGCGGTTGGAGACGCGATTGCACTGGGCATCGAGCGCGTTCAGTCCGGCGAAGCGACGCTCGAACAGCTCTGGCCACTGGACGGCGCACATCCGAGTGACACAGGGTACGCAATGTTTGCCGACGCGGTCTGGGACGGTTTGCAGCAGTCCATCCAGCGCCGCGCCGTCTGCACCGCCCCACCCCGGAGGGTCAATTCCGACCTTTACGCGCAGTGCGACCGTCTGCGTTTGTCTGCATTATTCCCGGCCAATGCGCTGCCATCTGGCTGGCAAATCGGCGCTCCCAATCGCGTTTCGGCGTACTACGATATGCTAATGTCGCGCTGGCTTGACGACGTGCTGATCGCCTCGAACGCGCTCGACTCCCTGCCCGCGTCCCTCTCACTGCGATTTCAAGGAAGTTCCGCCCTGCTGTTTGGCGAGTCCACGCTCTCATCCGGCCGCTACCGCGTGACCCTCGACGGCCACAGCAGTGACTACGATGCGGGCACATTAGCCCGAGGCGCAGGCGGCAACGCCCACCATATTCAGATACTGGCAGAGAACCTGGATGCCTCCGTACCGCACACCCTGCAAATATCCCCGCTATTCCGTTTCGATGCTCCCCAGGAACTGCGCCTGGAAAGCCTATGCATCGCGGGCGCGAACGCATGCCTGCTTACGTCCTCTCAGGAGATTTCATCATGATCCGTCGGCTTCTGGCTGTATGCGCCGTTCTGGCGCTCTCTCTCTTCGCGACACAAATTGCCCGCGCCACCCAGACCGAGACGCATGGCCTCCGCGCCGTGCCCGCGCCGGGCACAGTGACGATCGACGGCAGTCTGCGCGACTGGGATCTGTCCGGGCAGACCCTGATGTGCTATGATCTCGAAACGCTGCAGGATGTCTATTCGGCGCGTGTGTCCCTGATGTACGATCAAGACAACTTTTATGTGGCGCTGCACTGGAAGGCGCCCATGCCCATGAGCAATAGCCACGACCCACACTATCAGTCGGCAAGAGGATGGGCTGGCGACAGCGTGCAGCTGCGCTTCAAGACGGATCGCATCGTCCACGTGACCGGATGGTTCTATGCCGTTAAAAAAGAGCCGACGATCCAGATAGACTACGGTAAAAGCCTGACGGAGCCCTTCGGAGGGACAAGTCTGCAGCTCTATCAGACTGAAGGCTCAAAACTCACCGGCGGAGCCGAAATGGCGTTCCAGAAAGATGCCGATGGCAAAGGCTACGTTCAGGAAATCAAATTGCCCTGGAAACTGCTCACGCAGCAAAAACACTATCGACCCGGCGAACAGTTCAACCTTGGCGTCGACTTGCTGTGGGGATCGACAGACTGGCCAACGATGCGCTACTCTGACAACTTGATGCCAGGCAAATCAAGTCGCGAGTTTTTCTGGACGGCTGTCGACTCGTGGGGTTCTGTGACGCTGGAAGCCAAAGGACACCTGCACCTTCCCGTACCCGACTCGATTACCCGATCGATGCACCCGGCAGCGGAGACGCCAGGTCCGGTCGCCCTCGCTTATACGCTGGCGAAACCGGGGCGTGTCACACTTGTTGTCGAAGATCCACAGGGACGCCGAATTCGTAATCTGGTACCCGCACTACCACGCCCTGCAGGCCGCAACATCGAACATTGGGACGGTCTCGATGACAATGGCAAAGCAGTCCCGGCTGGCTCTTACCAATTTCGAGGGCTGACACACGATGGGATTCACCTGAACTGGGCGCTCTCTTATGCTAATCCCGGTCACCCGGCATGGTCCACACCCGACGGACACGGCGCGTTTTATGGCGATCATACCAATCCGCATGCCGCCGCTGCAGGCGGTGATCATGTGGCGCTTGCCTGCCCGATGGGCGAAGGTGGACAGCCGCTGATCGGCTGCGATCTCAGCGGACAGCGGCTCTGGGGACAAGCCAATCGGCAGGCCTTTGCGGGCGGAATTCAGGGGCTGGCGACCGATGGCAAAACGCTGTGGGTCGCTGCCGAAGACACACGCTCCTATATCTATCGCTGCGAAATCGCGACAGGCAATTACGCGCCCTGGAAGCGTGAAGCGAGAGACGAACACGGGCAGCCCTACCAAGTGCTGGACTATCTTATCACCGAGCAGCCCGGCGCGGGCAGTGACGCGCATCCGGCGCTCAACCTCACCGCGCTGTCCTACCGAAACGGAACGCTGGCGGTCTGTCTCGCCCGCGAAAACAAAATCAAGCTACTGAATGCGGAAACTGGCGATGTACAGCGCGAGGTTTCTGTCGCACAGCCGAGCAGTGTTGTGCTGGACTCAGATGGCAGCCTGATCGTACTTTCGCAGGGGCGCCTGCTTCGCGTGACACCGGCTGGCGCCAGTCAGCCTTTTACCGATGCAACGTTCCCGGAGGGTGCTGGACTGGCGATCGACGCGACGCGAAATATCTATCTGGCGGTTCGCGGCAGGGAGCAAAATGTAAAGGTGTTTTCCGCAAACGGCAAGCTGCTGCGCGAGATCGGCAAGCGCGGCGGCAGACCTTTGCACGGCGCCTACCTCCCCGGCGGAATGCGAAACCCTGCTGGCATCGCGATCGATCGACAGGGGCGGTTATGGGTCACGGAAGACAACGACAATCCCAAGCGCACAAGCGTCTGGAGCGCAGACGGTCGGCTCGTGAAAGACCTGGCGGGCTGCAATCACTACTCCGCTGCCGGGTCGCTCGACCCCTTCGATCCGACCCTTGCCTACTCCGACGACACGGTTTACAAACTGGACTGGAAGCAGGAGTCCTATCAGCCCATCTATTCGCTGCATGCTTCCGATTCGCCCGACTGCATTTTTCCACCGCACGTTCACAATATTACCAGTAGCATCCTCAAGCACGACGAAGACCGCCTGTTCTACACGCCGGATGAATTTGGCAGCGCGGTCGCCTGTACAGTGCGGCGCGGCAGCGATTACACTGCGGCAGCGCGGCTGGGCATCGTACAGAACGCCGACGAGCTGCGCCATAACATCTACGCTTCCGAGGAGCATCGCGCTCGCTATGCGCATTCTGTGTTCAAAGGACATGTCGGCGAATTTTACGCCTGGGCAGACCGCAACGGCGATGGCCTCGTTCAGCCCGAGGAGATAACCTTTGCAGCGATCGTCGTCGAGGGCAAAACGATCAAACCGCAGTCGTTCGCATGGGGAACGCTGCCTGGCCCCGATGGAACCGTCACCTACATCAGCCGGGAGGCGCAGTGTTTGGTGCAGTTTGCTGTGACGGGCTATACAGCCGCAGGCGCGCCGATCTACGCGATTGCACATCCGCATATTGTGCCGGTGGACAGAAAGATTCTGGGCGAGGGCAACGGCGAGGGTATGATTCGAGGTGGAGTGAATGGCGTCGTCTATCTCAACCAGGACCCGGTGACGGCCATTGACCAGACTGGGCACGTCCTGTTCACTTATCCCAGCCACTTCACGTCGGTTCATGGCTCGCACGATGCGTCCTCGGCGCATCCTGGCTATCTGATCGGTCCCTCGTCAATTGTTGGTACCGCCGATCTCGGCGGCGAGGCGGGCGAAGTTTTCGACATGAACGGCAATCTCGGAGAGCACTATCTGTTCACCCGCGATGGATTGTACGTGCAAACGCTGTTCAAGGATTTGCGGGGCGGCTTCGTGACGCCCACTCAGGCCGTCCGTGGCATCTCTTTCGACGCCAGTACGGGTGGTGGCGAGAGTTTCGGAGGGCATTTCGTTCGCACTTCGGATGGCAAAGTCTATCTGACGATTGGCGGCTCGGACGCAACCATACTGGAAGTGACCGGGCTGAACAGCATTCGGCGTCTGCCTGCCACTTCCTTCGTCTACACGTCCACACAGTATGCTGCCGCCTTGGCACGTGCGCAGCTCCTCGCGCAGAAAGCTGCCAGCCCGAAAATGTATGTCGTCGAACGCACATCGAGGCCGCCCGCTCTGGGCGATCTAACGGCTGACTGGAGCGATCTGCGCGACGATGCAAAGGAACTGCTGGAGATTCAGGACAGCCCGACGCAGCGGTTTGCCCGCGTACAGGCGCGTTATGACGATCGTTTCCTCTATCTGGCGTACCGTGTCTTTTCACCAGGGAGCACGATGCACAACGCAGGACAGGACGAGCGGCTGCTCTTCAAGACGGGCGATGCAGTGGATTTGATGCTGGCGCCGGCCGATGGCAGAACGGACACCGCTGGTAAACGGCTGC
The DNA here is from genome assembly GCA_038216735.1 of Chthonomonadales bacterium. GTDB lineage: Bacteria > Armatimonadota > Chthonomonadetes > Chthonomonadales > Chthonomonadaceae > JBBQPY01. Next base: position 8,193 of record JBBQPY010000098.1, on the reverse strand, counting down.
TGCTGACAATGCACAACGGCGAGCCGGAAGCCATACTCTATGAAAAAACGGTTCCTGGCACACCGACTGCAGCACGGGTTCCGTTCGCATCGCCATCCCGTGTGATCTACTTCGATCGGGTGCGGCAGGTAGGGGGCGTGAACGGCGTAAAACTGGCGAGCGCAGCGATCGAGCGCGGTTATTTCGTGACGGTCCAGCTGCCCTGGTCGCTGCTCGGCGTAACGCCCGCTGCAGGATTAAAACTGCGTGCCGATGTCGGCGTTCTGTTCGCAGACAGCGGCGGCATGGTCACCGTATCACGGCAGTACTGGAGCAACAAGGCGACCGGACTGGTCAATGACATTCCCGGCGAGGCGGAACTCACACCCTCACTCTGGGGCACTTTCGTGCTGAAGTAAAAATCCCATATCTATGTTTCCATCACTCTTGAAGCCGGGAATATGGCCATGCCCCCGAAGCTGTCACCATGGGCTAACTGGCTCCCTGATTTCTCGTTCACCAATATGTTTTGCTATGTTCCTTCTGAGGTATCGGCGAACATTCCTTCTCCGCTACCTCAGCGGCGGTATTGATCGGGTGTAAGTCTCGGAATTGGCGTTCCAAACGCTGAATCACGCTCGAATTACGTGTCGGAGAATGTGTCACAATGGCTTATAGTAGCTGGAAGTACATCTTTGTACATGACTTCGGTTATTTATCGGGTTGCAGATTGCCCCAGGTGACAGCTTCGGGGGTCCATGCCTATGGGAGTGGACGCGGAGTGGATAGCAGTAGTTTTGGTAATTCCCCAGCGCTTTCTGGTGCGGCAGTTCTCGCTCGAAGATCAATTTCTTGCTGCTTCCCTGATTTCACGTACACTAAGTTACGCAGCCCTTCAGGTTATAGCTCGTTCGCGACCCATGCAGCTCTGCTCCAACGTCCGACAATGCGTGTGTTCAGGAAATGCCCTGCGGTAGAGAGTAGCCTTGTTTTCCGATCCCGCGTCACTAGATCTCGCGCTGCAAAATGTTGGATTTCAGAAAAGTATCGTCATCACGATGTGGTATCCATAGCATCATCCTCATGCATAGCCTCACCGCGGTGCAGACGGAGCGCGATGCGCGCCGTCTGCAGGCGGGCGCGGGAGGTTGGTGAGTGCGCCGCGACATAACGGGCGACGGCGACCAGCACAGCGTTCGCCTGGGGCTGTCCAGCCCACGCCCGGTACTGCCGGATGCCAGCTTCCACCATCTGGATCGTGTGAAAGTCGGCGTCCTCGCGAACAACGGTAAACGTCAGGGCGTCGAAAAGGGCGTCCGTGGGGTGGCCGAGTTGGAGATACCTCGCGACGGCCCGCGCCGCCGTGGCCCCTTCCTTTTGCCCGTCCAGGGAATCTCGGTACCTGGCGAGGAGGGCCTCCGCCTCAGAGGGCTCGCTTTCCAGGTCGTCGGTAGTGCGCTCGCCGGGCAGGCGAGCAGGGGGCATATTCAGGAAGCGGTCCAGGTACACGGAGATCGCCCCGTGAAAGACACCGCGCAGAACCTCGGGGGATCTCGGGCAGCGGCGTACGGCCTGATCGACGGCATTGCAATACGTAAACGTGTGAAGGACGGTAACCCAGTCGCCAAACTCATTGGAGACCGCGAAGCGCGCAACGCGCAACGCGGCGGCCCCGGCAAGCGCCTGGGACACCTGGATCGGACGCGCGCCGCCCGCCAGCGCGGTGCGCAGCGCCTCGATGATTGCGAGAGGGTCATGCCCGAGGAGGGTAGACGAGAGAGACGCGATGTCGCCGTCCCAGGTCTTGGTGGAGCCAGCGGCGAGAAGACGCGGCAAGTCGGCGCTGACCTGCTGCAGGGCGGGAACGACATCGATAGGGTAGCGCCACTGCCCCTGCTCCTCGCCGCCGCGCGCCGACACGAGCTGACCCAGCACGACAGGCAGGACGTCAGCGGCGTGCTGCCAGCCGATGAGGTCGAGCAATTCGGCGGCTTTGTTGGTGAAATCGAGCAGGTGACCGCCGTCGGCGTAATACCGCTCCGTGGCTGCGGTGAACAGCAGATCACAGAGATGCTCCGGTGTCGCCCCCGAGCGGATCGCCGTCAGCAGCGTTCGCTCAGCGGCGTCTCGGTTCCGGATGTGAGTCCAGTTCAGCAGCCATCGCTTCAGGGTCGAAAGGGGGATGTCGGACGGCGTTTCGAGCGGCAGCTTCGGACGGCGCGGCGGCTGCCCGGCGCAGTCGTTGGCGACTCGGACGGACCCCTGAAACAGGGCGAGATAGACGGTTTCCGGGGCGAGATGCGGGACGATATTGGCAAGGGCGGTCAGGCTCGTCATGCCCGCTGCCCACGAGTCGCGGTTCGTGGCTCCAAAGAGGGCGACCTGCCGGACGACATCGACATAATCGCCCCCGCCCCGAAGCAGCCCGAGAATAGATTTGGCTTGAATAAGTCCGACGTTCTGCTCCAGACCTTCCTTCAAGCGCTGTGTTGAGCGCGCCCGTTCGGAGGCGGCTCCTCCGGTACGTGGGTAGGGGGCAACCCAGACAGCGCTCTCTGCTCCCTCCCGTCGGATCTCCACATCATACGCAGGAACATCGTCGGCGAACAGGTCGAACGTGCAGCCGCTCGACATTTCGAAGCGCGCCTCGTGCCAGTGGCAGATCAGAATGCCGTCCTGGACACTCCCTTTGCTGAGCGGGAATCCCATGTGGGGACAGCGGTTATCGACCGCGGAGACGGCCCCGCCGTCATGGGCAAACACGGCAATCGGCCGATCCGCGCCGCGAACGACGATAACCCCTCGCTCGGTCAACTCGGCAAGCGTGCCGACGCAAATCCATCCTTCCACGTCGCCCCTGCCCTCTTCGCCAGCAGGCACTTCGCCTGCGCCATCTACCTTGAGATCAATCTGCGACATTGTAATGTCCGCCTTTCTCCCAACCGCATCCGGCAGTGGGACATTTGCTCCTGGCCGCTTAAGTCTAACGTATTTCCGTCGCTTTTCGTGTCTAAATTCCTTGGGCCGGTATGATCCTAAATGGACTGGCAAATCGAAACAGACTGCGCAAACCACTCTTTGACAACACAGTATCTTTATGGGGCACAAGTGTACCCAGGCGGACAGACGGTTACAACTGAGTTTTTGCTGTTATCTTCTGAAATATCTGGGATCTGACCCACATGTGGTGTAAGCGAGCATTTAGCGAGCAGCGCAGTAAGGACGAATTACTTCGTCGTTCCGGCCCCGCTCCTGTTACGCCTGGCGAAGATTTGCCTCAGGAACACGCCGCGATAGCCACAGGAGATACGCGCCGATAACAGCATCAACCACAAAACAGAAAATGGGATACCCACGGGGAACGCCAGGGTTTGTGATGAGCTGACTATGCACCAAGTCGTAGAGCCCATGAAGCAGCCAAAATACACCGACCACTACTGCTGACTGGCGGACGCTCAAAAACGCGAAGGTAAGTCCGGCGACGACGTACGGAACACCGTAGATCATTTCCTTGACGCCCACAGCCTTCTCGCCTGCTTGTAGAGCGAAGAACGTGTAGAGGCCTGGCAGAGAGAGCAGGCCCAACGCATACAGCCAACGTTCGCCACGAATGAAGCGCGCAAACACAATGGTAAGAACACCAACTGCTGCACCAATAAGAGCCGCAATCACAACTCTCTCCTCTCTTAAGACGCATGACTATGGATTATGCCGCCCTGTTATGGCTGTGACTTCTCGGATTCGGCTGATAGAGCGCGTTGGGATCGGCACCCCGCTTTAGCAGGAATGCCACCTGTTTTACGTCTTCCTGATGGATGGCGACCATCAATGTCTGGTTGAGTTTCTCCTGCCCCGCTATACGCCACGTCAGACCGCCCAGCACACTCATTAGCAGGAGCAGAACGCAGCCCGCCACCAGTGCAGAACGTGAGAGGTTTCGTTTCTTCATAGGTTTCTGCCATAGTCCATCGTGAGTTGCTGGAAGCGCACCGGAATTATATGGACTGACTTGTTACCGGACATGCGGGAAATCGACAGGGACAATGACCGGCGGAAATTACCAGTGAGGAGGCATACAGAAGCGCTGTGAATATCTGTCGGGAGTCCTTCAGCGCCTGGCTCCTGCCGCTTCCAATAATCGAACCATCTCTTTGTCTTTGTGCCGTTTTGCGATTGAGAGCGCTGTTCCCCCCAAAATGTTACGGTGGTTGACATCGGCACCATGCGCGATGAGAAACTTCGCCATGTCTGTGTCCTTACGCTTAGAGAACAAGCCAATCAGCAAGCAATAAATCAGCGGGGTATTGTCGTGCTTATCGCAGACATCGACCCGGGCGCCATGGGCAATCAGAAAGCGAAGCATGTGAATATTCTTATAGTAACAGCTCTGCAACAGTAGCGTTCGTCCATTATTGTCTACGGCATTGACGTCACTGCCCCGCTTCACCAACATTTCAGCAATCTTGAGTCCATCAGGATCATCGAAATACATATAATCTATCGGACGTCTGCCTTCATCGTCCTTTGCTAGCGGGTTTGCGCCAAGATTGAGCAGCATCTGAACTATTTGCGGAGAGTCGTCTTTGACAGCTCGCATCAGAGGAGTTATGTGCCTTTCGGAACAATCATCCGGGCGTGCCCCAGCCTCCAGCAATGACTTGACCAGTATCCTTCTTACACCATCTGAAGCATAATCGGGATCTGACATCATTGCCATTTCAAGCACAGTCTGCGGCTGGTCGTCCGCTGGCTGGCTGTCTTTGTGGAAGGCATATCGTATCTGCTGCCAGAGGCTCAGTGATCGCTGTGGTACATCCCGAATGTTGGGATCGGCGCCGCGTTTCAATAACGACCGCGCCGCTTCAGCATCGCCCTTTCGTACCGCGCCGAGCAGCTGCATGTTCAGATCACGTTGCGTCTTGGCTTTGTAGACCCAGCCGCAAAACGATAACGCCAGGGCGAGGACTATCCCGAGCGTGCCGAATAGCACTTTGCCGCGTCTCTTTTTACGAGTTGTCTGTACGCCGTCCGCCATGGGTCGTTCCTCACTCGATGCGTTTGATGGAGAAGCGTACCTTACTTTCTTCGACGGTAAGGAATGCCTCACTTCTTCGCGGAGTTTGACGACTGTTTCTTTCGGTTTCTCGCAGGTTGGGTAAGCAACGTGATCAGGTCCCAATAGGCAAATCGACGCGCTACATCCACGGCGGTTTTGCCAGCAAAGTTCTTCAACGCGGGGTTTGCTCCCCTGGCTAACAAGGCGCGCACCAGGACGACGTCATGATAGCCTACCGCGCCCATCAGAGCGGTAAACCCTGAAGCATTCTGCCAATTAGGGTTGGCTCCGTGTGCGAGCAGCAGCAGCGCAATACGGTTATCTTTATGCCCTACGGCGTCATAGAGCGGAGCATCCCCCTCTGGATTGACATTGGCTCCATGATCGAGAAGCGCCTGGACAACCTGTAGCAATTGTAAATCTGCCGCACTGCACAGTGGCGAGTAGTACGAATCTTCGGGATCGGTGTGGTGCCTTGACCTGGAACGTTTGCTGGCATTGGGGTGGTTCCTGGGGTCGTTCGGACAATTCGGGTTAGCGCCTGCTTCTATCAGTAACAGCGCGATTTGCGGCGCCTTTTGCTTGGCCTTACTGTCACCGGCGTAGCACAGGGCGCTCTGGAGCAGAGTGGTGACATTCCTTGATTTGCGCGTGACCGGGTACTGATACAACAGGCGTGGCCCGTGAAAGGGGGGTAAGGAGAAGGACAGATCGACCAGCAGATTGGGGTCCGCCCCGTCACGGAGGCATTGGCGCGTTTGCTCCACATCCAGCGAGGCGATCGCCAGAACCAGTTGCTTGTTGCGGTCCGCCTGCCTGCCCTGCTGCCCTGTCGCGAGCGTCAGACTCGCCAGGAGAAGCCCCGTGACCAGAAACATAGCAACAAACGCTTGGGGTTTGCTCCCCTTGCGATCAATAGCGCGTTCACCTCGCCCAGAGCGATACAGCATGAGGGTGCTCCTTTCTGGAAAATGTCCTCCATAGTTTGAGACATCCCCAGCGCACGATTTTATATCCACTCCGGTGGAAGAGTTGTCATTGGGTAATCCTGAACCACCCGTGGAAGCGAGTTGGCCCGCGTACCACTGCGGGGGTGGATGCCCGTGTTTCACACTGCATCTAAGGACTATCCGGGACTTACCGAGCAACACTTTCCTGCGTGTCTGCTTCGGCAACATCCGATAATGCGGCGTGTGTGGAGTGCACCCTCCCCCTATTCTATTCGTCTGTGTCGCTTTTTATGGGGCGATCAGGCAGAAGGCGGGTAGGGGCAAACTCACTGGCAAAGATGGCTAAGCCGCCCCCGATCCACAACGCATAACCACCTTCGAGCAGGTAGTACCGATGGGGCGGACTGGGCGACATGGCAAGCATTACCAATTCCAGCAGCACCCACAGATAGCCTACGCCTGCCAGTAAGGGGCAGCGGGACACACCGCTCGCGGCTCCCACCAAAAACACCGACAGAATGAAGGCGCTCCGCACATAGTCGCCAACGAAATACGACAGCAGCGCCCCGCCGACGCGTGCGATCAGAGACGCTCCTGGTTCCGCAGGAGGCAGATTGACTAAAATGAGGCCCAGGATCAACACGCTCAAAAGGGCCATCGAACGCCCTACCGGAAATGGTTTCTCCTGCTTCCTATGTACCCAGAAGGTACGTACATTCCACAGGAGTACGGCGAGAACCACACACAACGCCAGTGTCGGCCATTGCCGCATTACGGCGGATGCGGAGACTGGCCCGAACGCGCTGCTCAACAGCCGCCCGCGCCAACTACCGTTGCTGCCGTACTGGAAACCCACCGCTGTTCCTAAACACCACGTTCGGTAGAGCAGGAACAGCGGCAGGGCCGTCAGAAAAGGAGCAAGGCGAAGAAGGGCAGCGCGTACTTGGGGACGTTGACGCGAGAGCAGCGCGGGTGCTTCCAGACCGATGAGCAGCAAGGGCAGGACAACGCCCGCTTCTTTGCTGCCGCAACTCGCCAGATACCAGCCCAATGCTGCCCACAACGCGCGGAGGGGGGGGCGGGCAGTGAGCCGCACTGAAGAGGGGGCGACGGCTTCCTCCGCGTTGTTCCGTGTTCCGCGATGAACAGGGGCCCGATGAGATAGCACACGCAAGTAAGCGCGGAGGGACAAAAAGAAAAACACGGCGCACACGCTGTCCACCTGGTTCTTCCAATGGACCATCACCGCGGCGCTGGTCATCGAACGGAGGGGAAACATGCCCAGGCCATCGATAAAGATCAGGCCGCTCAGGAGAATGGCGATAGCGGGCCAGGGGCAGCGCACATACACAAACAGATCGGAGGCCAGGCGCAGAAATTGGTACAGGGCCAGGAAGTAAAACAGAAGGGGGAAAAGGGCGTACCGGTTCTCCCAATCGCCGTAGAGTTTCCATTCGCCCCAAAACAGCAGCGAGGGCAGAGGCCGGTAGAACGGCACTTGCCCTGCCCAGGTGCCTGTCCACCAGCGGAAGGTATCGCGGAAACGGGGAGCCTGAATGAGTCCTCCATGAATGAGAACGGTATCCGGGTCGGCGCGGGCTTCCACAATCGTCTGCCCTGGGGGAACAATCCATGAGGGACGCGTTGAGGTATGCCAGTGCTGGGTAATGCCTGTCCATACAGATTGCGTATTGCACAGACTGAGCAAAAGAACGATCAGAATGGATATGGTAAGCGGACGCTGTGTCTTCATAAGCTACCATTCACCATACCTTTATGGACTCCTGCTTTGTCCGATCAGCGCCGGTCGCGGATGCGCTCCACCATGACCAGCCCAGCCTTTTGGAGCCGTTGCCGGCTGCGTTGCACCGTGTCCACATTCCGCTCCTAACCAGTCGGCCAGGCTTTCAGCAGAACGGTCTGGCAGCGCCGCTCCAGATCGACAAGGATGGTGCCGTAGCGATAGCCTTTGCACCAACGAAACCTCCCCATTCGCATACCCATTGGAGACCATATCGCTCCAATGGGTATGCGAACAACCACTGAGTGTGTCCGCGTTCCCAGTTCCGTAAGAAATTTCTTAAGCGGGAACGCCTTGATACCATTATGGCTACCTCCAGAGGTGTTTATGCTATATTGGCAGAGGTTGGCTCTGTGCTACTCCTTGACATCGTCTGGCACCTTACTCTGATTACGCGCGTAATCAGA
>JBBQPY010000097.1:0-19644 GCA_038216735.1 Chthonomonadales bacterium | reverse complement strand
CAGGAACAGTTGCCAAAGCCAGGGTATAAACTCAGCTGTGGACCTTGAAGCAACTGTACAGGGTTCACTTCCTGTCGGAGGAGGGTGCAGCAAGCAGCGCGCCTATAGATGTTCGGGAGAGTACACTTTCTAGATCCGCTGAGTGCTTATCGCAGTCCGGTCGGAGGACTTGTTGCCTCGAGTGCCCCTTACCACTCATACTGCGTCCTATGGAGTCGAAAAGGGGAGATCGAGGTATCTAACCAATTGCCATGAACGGGTCGGACTCAGCGCGGGTCAGCGTACGAGTCACATACGTTCGCGGGTAGCGCGGGCGCAGCAGCCCTGCGATACGCTCTGCCGCCGCTTGATTTTCTGCGACCCCATAGACGGCTGCGCCACTCCCGCAGAGGTGTGCGGTGACTGCGCCCGCCATCTGCAGTTCGTCTCGCAGCCAGGCGATACCTGGGTGATGCGTGAAAACGGGCAGCTCGAAATCGTTGCTCTGGAACGCGAGCAGTCGTCCTGCGTCTCCAGCGACCAGCGCCTCCTCCATCCGTTTTGTAGCGCGGTGCGACTGCCGTTCCGGGACTGCATCGAGTTCACCGTATGCCCACCCCGTCGAGACGCACGCCTCTGGTTTGACGACCACGAGCCAGAAGCCGCTGTCGTCTGGAAGTGGTGTCAACGTTTCGCCGCGTCCACGCGCCGCCGCTCGCCCGCCAACCAGAAAGAACGGTACATCGGAGCCGAGCGATGCGGCGAGAGTGTGAAGCTCTTTTTGTGGTATTTCCAGTTCGAGCAGTGTGGCGGTTCCACGCAGTGCGGAGGCGGCATCGCTGCTGCCTCCGCCAAGCCCAGCCTGTGAAGGGATCCGCTTGACGAGATGAATCCTTACTCCATTGGTGCCATGTCGCCCATTTTGAACCGCATAGTCCAAAGCCGACTGGGCGGCACGTACGACCAGATTCGTTGCGTCGACGGGAATGTCCGGCGAGTCGGGCGCATCACAGGTGAACTGAATACCTCGTTCTGCGGTGTGCGCGAAAGTCAGCGTATCGTGCAGCGAGATAGCCTGCATCACGCTGGCGATACTATGGTATCCGTCCGCCCGTTTGCTGAACACATCGAGGGTCAAGTTTATCTTCGCGCAGGCTGTCAGCGTCAGGTTATCGGGCATGGATGAGTACTCTGAAATGCTCAGGGCATTGTGAAACGTAAGGCATCTCGGATCGTGCCACTGGGCGAAAAGGCGAATAGCCGGAACGGGAAATCAAGGGTCGCTCCGGGATAGATCACCTCGCCACGATCGGGACAAATCCATTGTGCGCCGAGTATCGTTGTCCGGACGCCATCTGCATCGGTCAGTCGGCTCCAGGTGGCTCGCGGCAGTGGGGAGGTAGACGTCCATGCCAGCCCATAGGTACTGCCATGCGCATGTTCGGCAGCCAGAGACAGATTATCCGAGAGCAGAGGCGGCTCCTCAGGTGCGAGTACTGTCGGGCTGCCATCGGTACGCGGCACGTCGCCGTTTGCCTGCTCGCCGCCGACGAGCAGACGCGGCAGTTGTACCGAGACCAGACGCATCGTGCGCACCGCCGTCAGGCGCAGATGCCCGGTGAGGACGGCGGTATCGCGGCGTGCTTCGAGCGTGATTTCGGCGCGCCAGCGTGTCCCCAGCGTGCCGCGCAGGGAGAGAAACGCCGAGTCTTTTGTCGCACTGATACGTGTGTCGCGCCACCGAAACGACTCCTGCCATGGATGCTGTCCCTCTTCGCCGGAGCGCACGGATGCAAGCGGAAGCGAAACTGCAACGGTACCCCATGCTCCGCCGTCACGCCCTGCGAGCGCAAGCACAGGTTCGTGACGTTCGTTGGAGTAGATACGGGCTGCCACGAGGTTATTGCCGATTCCTGCCTCGCCTGGGACGCTGTAAACGCGCCGAAGCGGATCGGTGATCGGCTGCCCGCCCTCGAACCCGGGGGTATGGGCGAAGCGCGGCACAACCGCGACGGTCAGGGAGGTCTCCTGAAGAGTAGGCATGACTGAGGAAATGCCAGATTTGCTTGCTCCAGTTTCGAGACGTTCGATCAGTACGGCGGCAACGGGAGTCGTGCGCAGATCGGTGGCGGTCAGACGCCACCGGCAAGCGGCAGACTGGTTCGGTCCAAGCGCAGGCAGCGACGGCAGCAGATCGCCTCCTGCATATTCGACGCCATAGAGTGGGCAGCAGTGCAGGCGGAGCGTGTGTTCTGGAAGTGCGGTTCCGCCGACGTTTCGGACGACACAAAGGAGTACGATACTCTCGCCGCCGATGACATAGCCTTTTTCGGCGCCAAAATATTCAACTCGCACATCCGGTGGCTGCACGGGCGAAACAACATTGGCAGCGGCAACACCCCGAGCATTCGCGGGCGGATTGACTGGTGCAGAAGGAGCGGAATGAGCGACCGGGACGCGCTGTGCCTGTACCGATTCGAGTGTCCCACCGGATAGAAGAATCCCCAGAACTGCACAACCAGTCCCTGCCAGCGAGCGACCACAATAATTCACCATCGAACGGCGGTGTTTCAACAGTCTCCGTAGCATTTTCACGCTGTTTCGCCACCTGTTATCAAGCAGCCCTGGTGCTTTAATACGAAAAACAAAAATCATACGATCAGTATACCGCTCGCAGCGCAGAGAGCGCATAAAAAAAACCTGGTTCAAAAAATTACACCCCTTCTTGATCAATCCGAATTGATCGAGAAGGGGTGTACTGCCGTCAGTACGGCTTTCGGTTCGGAACTACCAGCGTTTCGGGGGCTGAGGTGTGACAGGACGCCGTTCGCGGTCGCCTTCACCCTGTGTACCGGCACGCGGCTGACCTGGATGCGTAGACGGGCGATCATTGTTTGCCGGGCGGGGCGCATTCTGTCGGCTGTTGTCCCGATTATTATCGCGGCTATTCTCGTTATAAGAGGCGCCGGGATTGTAAGGAGAACTGGAATTAGCGGGGCGCTGACCGCTGTTCTGATACATCGGGTTCGCCACATTGGGTCGTGTGGGGCGCGACGGAACCTGACCGGGACGCCCACCTCCACCCGAGCGAGGTGGCTGATTGCGCGGGCGCTGTGCCGGACGATCGTCGCGCATCGGGCGAACGCCGTTGCGTCCGTTCGGGATCGGCTCCGCGAGAATACTCGTGTCCGGCTCGAAGCCCGCGATCACCTGCTGCGGAACACGCTTTTTCAGCATTCGTTCGATGTCGGCAAGCAGACGATGCTCATCGACACAGACGAGCGAAATCGCGTCGCCGGTGCTGCCAGCGCGTCCCGTTCTGCCGATACGGTGGATATAGTCTTCGGGAACGTTGGGCAGCTCGAAGTTGATCACGTGCGGAAGCTGATCGATGTCGAGACCGCGCGCGGCGAGGTCGGTCGCAACCAGTATGCGCACCGCGCCGCTTTTGAAGTCCGCCAGAGCTTTGGTGCGTTGCGGCTGGCTTTTGTTGCCATGGATCGCGGAGGCGACGATGCCGTCGCGTTCGAGCTGCTGCGCGAGACGGTTTGCGCCGTGTTTCGTGCGCGTGAAGATCAGCGCCTGCTTCAGATTCTGCGACTGAATCAGATGCAGGAGCAGGTCTTTTTTGCGTTCGCGGTCGACGAGGTGGACGATATGCGTCACCAGTTCGATCGGCTCGTTGCGCCGTGCCACCTCGACTAGAGCGGGGTTGTTGAGCAGGCCGTCTGCCAGCGTTTTGATCTCCTCGGAGAAGGTCGCGGAGAAGAGCAGATTCTGGCGTTTGCCTGGCAGCAGCGCGAGTATTTTACGGATGTCGCGAATGAAGCCCATGTCCAGCATCCGGTCGGCCTCGTCCAGCACGAATATCTCGACGCGGCTCAGGTCTAAAGTTTTCTGGCCTAAATGGTCGAGCAGACGTCCTGGCGTGGCGACGAGAATGTCGACGCCGCGTCGCAGAGCCTGTATCTGTGGATTGATGTTGACGCCGCCGAAGATAGTGGTCGAGGTCAGGGGTGAGTGCCGGCCGTAGGTGCGAACGCTCTCCTCGACCTGTGCGGCGAGCTCGCGCGTCGGCGTCAGGATCAGGGCGCGCACCGGACGATAGGCGTGCGGCGCGGTGGCGCTGGCTTTCGGTGTGAGCAGCTGGAGCAGCGGCAGGGTAAAGCCCGCTGTTTTGCCGGTGCCGGTCTGGGCTCCGGCGAGAATGTCACGCCCCTGCAGGATGAGGGGAATGGATTGTGCCTGAACGGGCGTTGCTTCGGTGTAGCCTTGATCGGCGACGGCACGAAGCAGTTCGGGGGAAAGCCCGAGTGTGGAAAACGACATAGTGATACGAATCTCCTGGGATCAGCCTGTTGCAGCACAACGCGGATTTCGCCGCGTGGCGCATTCTGGAACCGGTCTCAGGCAGATGCAGTCTTAAATGGGGAAGTCTCGGGGTATTTCGATTCGACGGTGCGGAAGGAGAATTACCACGAACGGGCGGCGCGGCGCGGACCGGATGCGCGACAAAACCCGTGTACAATTGGCTGTACAGTCATAGTATAGCACACTCTCGCCTTCTCTGCCATTTTCCGCAGAATATTATGTCGATGTTCTGATGTTCTGGCAATTGCCTTGCGCATGAACGCGCTATGCTGGCGATTGGAAGTGCCTGTCAGAATAGAACAAACATCTTTTTAGACGCGCCGTTCCCATCCCTTCAGTGAAATATTCTTCCCGTGCTACTCTTCACGCCGCCTTATTTCTCTCTTGCAGATAGCAGTTAAATCTACTCCCCCTCTTCCCGAATCTTCGGCAGAGGGGGCTGGCGGTGAATTGTTATCTTTTGTTATCTCTCGATGCCGGGGACGGGAAACTGCCCGCTCGTACAGATGTCTTTTACTTCCGCCCGAATCTGCTTCAGCGCACCCTCGTTGAAGCGGTATTCAGTTCCATCTTTGTCCTTGCCATATAATGCGCCCTTCTCACCGCGCGCCGCGGCGACGCGCTCCATCCAGTCGGCGATCTGCACCATCTGCGCTTCCTTAAAGCCGCGCGAGGTGGTCGCAGGCGTGCCGATGCGCAGCCCGCTCGGCGAGAACGGCTTGCGCGGGTCGTTGGGAACCGAGTTGAAGTTGGCTTCCAGACCTGCCGTATAGAGAGCGCGCGCGTACGCTTTACCTGGAATGCCCCGCGATTTCATCACATCGACGAGTATCAGGTGGTTGTCGGTGCCGCCCGTGACGAGTGAGAAGCCGCGTTCGGTCAGGGAAGCGGCGAGCGCCTTCGCGTTGGCAACGATCTGCGCGGCGTACTGGCGGAACTCCTGCGTCGCCGCCTCACGGAAGCAGACTGCCAGCGCTGCCATCGTGTTGCCGTGCGGGCCGCCCTGCAGCGTCGGAAAGACCGCTTTGTCGATGCGGTCGGGTAGCCGCTGCTCCGGATCGTCTTTCATCGGGCGGTCTTTACACAGAATGAAGCCGCCGCGGGGTCCACGGATCGCTTTGTGCGTCGTGGAGGTGACAACGTCCGCATACGGAACCGGATCGGGATGTACGCCGCCGATGATCAAGCCGTTGATGTGGGCGATATCGGCGACCAGGTAGGCGTCCACTTCATCGGCGATCTCACGGAATTTGGCGAAGTCCCAGAAGCGCGGGTAGGCGGTTCCGCCGGCGAATATCACATGCGGGCGACTCCGTTTGGCGATCTTGCGTATCTCGTCGTAGTCGAGCACGCCGGTCTCGGGATCCATCCCCGTGACGCCCTGCTCGGTGTTGTAGCCATAATAAAAGGGCTGATAGACCATGCCGCTGAAGTTGACGCTCCAGCCGTGCGTGAGGTGCCCACCGCTCGGCAGGTGCATCCCCAGCACACGATCGCCGGGGCGCATCAGCGCGAAATAAGCAGCCATATTCGCCGGAGAACCGCTGTGCGGCTGGACGTTGGCATGATCGGCGCCAAAGAGGGATTTTGCGCGATCGCGGCATAGATTCTCGATTGCATCGACGAACTCGTTGCCCTCATAGTAGCGTTTGCCAGGATAGCCTTCGGAGTATTTATTGCAGAAGACAGTCGCCATCGCCTGCATCACGGCTGCAGAGGTGTAGTTCTCCGAGGCGATCAGCCGCACGTATTCGGTCTGGCGGTGCACCTCCTTGACGGTCAGGTTATAGACCTCTGGATCGGCATCGCGGAGTTTCTCGAAGTTCGAGGCGGTCGTGACGAACTCAGTCGCAGCGTCGAGCTCCGTTGCCGAATCGGACGCTGGCTGTGTATCGTCGAGGAGATCACTTATCGGGGTTGTGCTGATCGGTGTTGTGATGGGCGGCATTGCGCGAAACTCTCCTGAAAAGAAAATTAGTCCGTGTACTGACTCTTTTACGTATGTATATCTAAAGACGTTTTGCAGCGCTATTCGGGCGGGTACGGCGCATTCTTGACTACAATCAGTATAGGGCGCAAAGCCGGGTAGTGTCAAGCATTATCGAGTGCTTACACGGACGTTGAGCAGGAGTGTGGTATAATTGCGCCGGCTGCAAATCTGATTTTTCAGCAATTGCAGTCGATGCCGGTTTTCGCGGAAGATCATGCAGACCATTCTGCCGACGATCGCGAAAACAGTATGAAGCAATAATACGAAGCAATAGTTATGAAGCGAACGGAGAAGATAGTATGGCGCAGGCAACAATGACAGGACTGATACAGCGCACTGGCGTGCAGCAGTTCCTGAAGTTTTGCGTGATCGGTTTCAGCAGTATGCTGATCGATGTCGGCATCGCGAGCTACCTTACCTACACACTCGGCTGGCACTGGATACTGGCACAGACGCTTTCGTTTGCTGTCGCGGTAAGTAACGGCTTTGTATGGAACAGCCTGTGGACGTTTCGCGGCCTGGGTTCGGGGAAACGCCATGAGCAGTATGTCAAATTCGTGATGGTCAACATCGTCGGGTTGCTGCTCAACATCGGCATCATGAAATTCGTCTTTCTACTGTTTACCGGCGAGTTGATTCATCAGGGAAACCCGGAGCCGATGCACTGGAAGGTAGCAAAAGGGGTGGCAATCGTGATCGTCTCTGCCTGGAACTTTCTGGCAAACAAAAAGTGGACATTTGCGGAGACTATCTGATGTTTTTCCGATCATTTTCTGATAATATATATGCTACAGCGAGCACACGGTTACGCTTTCGGGAACATTGTACCCCGCTGTCATCGTCGGTTCACTGCTGTCGGCAGTACTTTCGGCTGGCGGCTTTTTGTGTTCCTGTACTCAGCCTGGTTGCCTTCTCCGCGCTGGCAGGCTGCCAGAAGCACGATCAGCCGGTGCAGGTCGTTGGTGTCGACGGCGCGGAGCTTTATAAGCTACACTGTGTGGGATGTCATGGCGTCGACGGCAAGGGCGATCGGCAGGGTGCGAACCCGAAGATGCGTCTCGCCTCTTCACTCGCATGGGACAGTGCCCGCTGGAGTAAATTCGTTCTCGATGGGCATGGTCAGATGCCTGCCTTCCGTACGAAGCTTTCTGCGGAGGAGCTTGAGGCTGTACAGCAGCATGTACGCAATCTCGTCAGGTGATGTGGCGGACCTGCTGGCAAGTAAGCTGATATCGATGAGAGCCTACCGAAAATAGTTGAAGTGGCAGAATGCAATGGTTCGCGTCCTGAATTGAGTTCGGAAATTGGAAACGCAGCGACGCGTGTTCAAAATGGATCATCGACAGTCGCGCCGTGTGTTTATGAAACAAGATATTTTGTTTTATTTGCACTGAAGCTCCGATACTGTTTCTGTTAATAGACTCCTTGTGATGGCGTGAATCGTCGCGAGAGATTTTCCATGAAGATTAGGGACGAAAGAAATCAATGTCAATTCATTTCGGCGGCATTCAGTCGGGGACCAGTCCGATGAACGAGTTGCCAGCCGCACTCCCGGGTAAGCGCATATTGATTTGTGAAGACGAGGGCATCACTCAGATGCAGCTGCGACGCTGTCTGACACGCGCTGGACTCACAGTAGTCGGCACGGCGGTCAATGGGCGCGAAGGCGTCGAGATCGCACTCCGCGAGCACCCCGATCTAGTTTTGATGGATATTCGGATGCCGGTGATGAACGGGCTGGAGGCGGTAGAATTGATCGCCGCAGACTACCTGCCCTGTATCGTGATGCTCAGTGCGTTTAATGATGCAGAGACGCAGGAGCAGGCAAAATCGCTCGGCGCGAGCGGCTATATCGTAAAGCCGGTGACAGGGGAGATGCTGGTGCCGCGTCTCGAAGAGATCTGGGCTGATTATCAGAAAAAAGCGATTTAATAGCTGAAGCGGGCATGTGGCAGGTACTTCTGGAGGTGGACGAGCCGATTCCAGTCGTGGGTGAGACCCCAAATAACAGGCGGCGTTTTTCTCCCCCAAGTCTCATAGATCGTTCATTGTAACCAGGTTCGGTTCCAACAGCGCAGGCCGGGAGCGAAAGAAGCGGTTTCATGGACACAGAGAGAAAACCCATCGTGTCGGGTGCAGGCGCTGCCCGGAACAGAAACCTGCCGCGACGGTTCCGTACGGCAGAGCAAATCGAGATTGCAGCACGGTCGGGAGACCGTGCTTTTTTGCCATTATTCGTACGCACACTCGGCGATCGGAATCCCGAGTTGCAGCAGGCAGCCGGAAACGCGCTGCTGTTGCTGGGTGAGGCAGGCTTTCAGGCGACCCTGCGGGCTGCGGCGCACGGGACCAAGCGGCAGCGCGAGGAAGCGGTTGTGGCGCTCGGCGCGTGGGGCGATGTTCGCGCTGTCGGCCCGCTGCTGCTTGCGCTGCACCACGACGGCAAAGAGCGTCGCCTTCGCAACCTGCGTCTTTTTCTAACGATGGTAGGCTATCAGATAGTCCGCGATCGGTCGCGATTGGGAGGAAGGCTGGCGCTCGAGTGGGAAAGCATTTCACCGGCAGCCAGAGGATTGACTGCCAGCCCTTTGCCGAACGAAGGGCGTTATGGCTGGAACTGGTATCTGGCGGCAAAGCAAGATGTCGTGCTGCGTACGCGCGCCGCTGCCGCACTCGGCAGGCTCGGCGATGTCCGCGCGGTCGTACCGCTGATACGCTTGATGCACGACGGAGATTTGGAGGTCGTGGATGCCGCACAGAACGCGCTCTGCCTGTTGATGCCGATCGCCGCTCTGTCCCCGGCGCTTTTTCGTTCGCTCGGTGAGGCGGCTCCACTGGCGCTGGCGGGTCTGCTCTCCAGCGCATCGGAGCCGCTTGCGCGCAGCACTCTGGCCGCACTCTGTGTCTGCTGTGATCCGCGTACGCTGCCCGCGGTACAGCGCCTGGCAGAAGATCCGACGCGCCCGGTCGTACAGGCAGCGGCAATACATCTCGCATCCCAGCTTCACGAACGCGCAGCACAACAACAGATGAGCGCGACACTGCTGCGCGCCTCCACCTCTCCCCATGGTTCCGATCCCGATCAACTGCTCCGCGCCGCACAGGGTACGCTTCCTTCCACTACCGACGGCTCACAACTGCTGCGCCCTACCGGTGCGGAGCAGACTCTCGATGTCGTCAATTTCTGAAACTTATGGCATCGAGGCAGCGTCATTCGAGTAAGTATCGAACGTATGCATTCCGTTGCCATTTTGCTTCTCCCCGTCATAAATGCTGGAAATATGGCTGTCTGGTTCGATTTCCCCGTACAAGCACTGTGATATATGTCACTCTTTCTCGGACGCGTCGTTATTCTGTGATATAGTAATCTCAAGTGCAGCGTTTTGTCAGAGTCAAGTCGCTCGAACAGTCCCACTTTGTATGCAAGTTGTACGCAATAATACATTTTCTGGCGTGGAGTTTTCGTTGTCCAACGCGTTCAGGATACATAAATTCCCTTGACTCCTCATGCCAGCCACGTACCGCTCTCGGGCTGCAGAATTGAAACCAGCGCTAATGAACGTGACCGATAAAACGAAAGAACTACGAGTCTATTCCCTTTTCTCCCGCCTGCTGCCGCGACAGAGCTATATCGGTAAAGTCATGTTGACCGCTGTCGCCGGAACGCATGTTCCGCTGATCTCTCTCGTTGTTTTTCTGCTTTTAGCACAGCATACGGTCGGACTGACGAGAATGCAGATCGTCGGCGTCGTACTGCTGGCAACGCTCGTTGGCATGCTGTGGACGCTTTACGCGATCCATTCGCTGCTCGCCCCGATTACTTTTGCCGCTCGCTCGCTGCACACCTATCTCGTAGAGCAGAAACTTCCCGAACTGCCGACACATTATACCGATGATGCGGGGCGCCTGATGGCGAATATGCAGATGACGATAGAGCAGATGGACGAGCAGATGCGCTCGCTGCGCGAGCTGTCGCGCACTGACTATTTGACCGGCATATACAACCGTGCGGCGGGCGAAGAGCGCCTCGCGGAGGATGTTGCTCGTGCCCGGCGCAGCGATGATGCGATGTCTCTGGTATTTTTCGACATCGATCACTTCAAGCAGATCAACGATACGGAAGGTCATCTCATGGGCGATCTCTGTCTGAAGCACACCGTTGAAACGGTTGCAGGCAGCATCCGTCAGGGTGACTGGCTGGCGCGATGGGGCGGAGATGAGTTCGTACTGGTGCTCTGGGACGCGCTCGGCAGATCACCGGCAACGGTGCTGGAACGTATCCGTACAGCTCTGCGCACCTCACCTGTCTCTACCATCGATGGCGACGCAGTATATATTACGCTGAGTATGGGGGTCTGCCGCTACAACCATGTCGATGCTCCAGGCGACCTCCTGCGTAAGGCGGATGATGCGCTCAACCAGGCGAAGCGGTCTGGTCGAGATCGTATCACCTATGCCCCTCACGAACGTAAAGAGGAGCGAAAAGCTGATGTGCCGGACGTCGGCAAGCCCGTCTGAAGGCGTGAAGCGTCTGCGCTCACGCGATTCCCTGGAAATGAGGGAACAGGACACAACGATCCCATCTCCTCTTTTTAGGACAGTGAGAACATACTTGGCCACTGAATTTCGTTCCGCAAGAGGAGAGATGCACGAAGCCAGCGTAAAAGCATTTTCTCCCTGCACATGTGCACGGGCGTTGCTTGCTGCGCCGTTTCCTACTTGAACTGCGCTGTACTCAGTTGGGAAGCTGTGCATTTGAAGACCCGAAGATTGCCGGAGAGCCTGCTGTGGAACCGTTCGTCGATTTGCCTGCTATGCCCGAATATCTGGGTCTGGATCCTGAGCGTCTCCGTCTTGCAGAGGCGTTGATTGCGCGCGGTGTTGAGGAGCGACTTTACACAGCAGCCGTGTACGCGATTCTGCGGCACGGCCGAATCGCGGCTTGCAGCGCTTTCGGACAGCCTCAGCCGGATGCCGAACAGCCCGAACCGACGAAGGTCGATACGATCTTCGACATGGCGTCGATCTCAAAAACGATTACGGCGACGCTCCTACTGCGCAGCGTCGAAGACGGTCTTGTGCACCTGAAGCAGCTCGTTCAGATTCATCTGCCGGAAGCGGCGGACACACCTGTCGGAAAACTGACGCTGTTTCAGCTCGTTACGCATACGAGCGGACTGCCGCCCTGGAAAGCAGTCAATGACGCGCTTACGCCGCTTGCGGCGATTATCGCTGCACCACTCGATGCCGAGCCGGGGACGCAGTACGCCTACAGCGACCTCGGCTATATTCTGCTCGGAATAATCCTCGAGCGCGTCCTGCAGTCGACCATCGATGTCCTGGCGCAGAAGATGATTTTCGCGCCGCTCGGCATGACCCGTACCTGCTACAATCCGCTCGTTTCGCTCCCCATTTCCCTGCATTCTGAAATCGCTGCGACCGCACCTGGTGAGACGGCGAGGAGCCAGCCTCAGGTCGGCATCATCCACGACCCGAACGCGCGCAGCATGGGCGGCGTCGCGGGACACGCGGGCCTGTTCTCCTGTGCGCCGGATATGGTGCGATTTTCGCTCGCGCTGATGTATCCCGAGCAGGCTGAAGAGCACGGACTGCCTGCGCTGCTTAGTCCTCGGGCACGATGTCTTGCCACCGAGTGCCAGACCGACCCCGCAGTAGGCGGGCATTCGATCGGCTGGTTCACGGTTCCGAATGGGTATCTGCCGCGTGGAGATCTGCTTTCGGAGCGAACTTTCGGGCATAGCGGCTTTACGGGCACGCTGCTGATGCACGATCCTCAGACCTCATTAACCATTCTTCTGCTGACGAACCGTGTCTATTACGCGGCAGAAAACGATGGCATTGCGTTCCTGCGGATGCGACCGCTGCTCGCCAACCTCGTCGGCAGCGCAATTCGCAAATTGTATTTCTAGGAGCAGAACACCACCCCAAGTGGCGCTACGCCGTACGAATGTCTGTGGCATAATGAGGGGCTCGAGGAATGGCTTTCTGCGATACAATGAAGACCATAGGCGCGCTGCGGATCAACGACTGTCAGATGCGCATGAGTTGATGGAGCTGCCTACACGAGACGCCACACGCTCGTCGATGCCCTCGTCGCCGGACAGCTCTCGCCCCGCACCCGCCTCGCCTACGCCAGCGATCTCGCCGAACTGCTCTTTGTCCTCGAAGCCTGGAACCTCACGCTGCCGGATGTCACCCGCGATCACCTCCACGCCTACCGCCCCTGCCTCGCCGGCGAACTCGTGGCCGGTCTCCCGCAAAAGGACAAACCCGCCGCCCCCGCCACCGTCAGCCGCAAAGTGTCCGTCTGCCGCCAGTTCTTTGCCGAAGCGCTCGACCGAGCCATGATCGAAAGCAATCCGGCGGCACGCCTGCGCGGGTTCTCCGTCAGCCAGGACAGCGCCACGCTCGGGCTCTCGCGCACACAGGCAAAAGAACTGCTCGATACCCTCGAGACGCAGACGCTGCTGGGGCTGCGCGACAAAGCGATGCTGTCGCTGATGATCCGTACCGGACTGCGGCACACTTCTGTTCGGCACGCAGGAAAAGCCCTTACACCCTCCCCACAGCCAATGTCGACGTGGAGACCGGGAGAAATCTCTGCACTGCTTCAGGAGCCAACCGCTACATTGCGGCCGGTTGCAGCAAATGTAGGGGTTGGGCATAGAAAGTGAGCGCAAAGCCGCTTAAGATAGCTGATTACAGGGAAGGCGCGTCAGCTACGGGAGGGCATTGCCCGAAGCCAATTCTTGCTTGTCTGCTGCAGCGCAGACTGTAGGACCGACGACGCAACAGACTCTCCCGGGCCTCATTAGTGCGAGGCGAATCAGTCTCCGCGATATTAGCATCTTCCTGAAGAAGGCTGTTAGCCAACAGCTCTGGAGACGCCGTTAAGTGAGCCTCTTGCCACGACTTTCGCACGGCGGTCCGCAACTATTCCAGGTTCGTTGGTATGGAATACTCTGCATCCTTGACCTGCCGCCTCGTATTCGGTTCGATTCGCTTACCAGCAACTGCGGCACCACCCCGCCCGTATTTCTCCTGCTATCTGCAGGAAAGCCCATTCGACAAGCGTCATGCTTTGCGCGGCTTATACCTCGCTATATTCCACCAGTGTCAGGAAGTCATCCAGAACGTAGGTGGCTGTAAAAGGGAGGCTTGTGGTCTGTCAGCCCCGACCGTTCTCGTAACGGCAGATCTCACGTTCAGATTCTGGAACCGTTCCAGCCTCTATGGTAAAAACCAGTTCCGGCCAGATCGTCCGAGCAAGTGCAATCCGATTTGGAGCTTGTGCTTTCCGTTCCAACGGTCGTCAAAGGCCCTTATCCCGCGAAAAGGCGGCTCAGGTGTTCGCGTCCCGCAATCAGGCGCGCCTCCATTTCGTCCCCATAGGCAATAGTTTCATAAGCTTGGGGGTCCCGCCGTACACCCTGCGCTATTTGCTGGGAACAGTGCCAGGCCATTTTCAAGAATTGTAGTAACTCTTCGGGAGCAAGATCGGGATGGCTCTGGATCCAGTGTTCCTCGAATATCTCCGCGTCGAAAAACCACTTGTGATCTTCAATGTTCAGTATCAAATCCGGCTGATGGTCTGTCAGCTCTGTCACCAGCGCATTCCAATCAATCATTCCTTCGCCCGGTGGCAACGTCTGGCGACGAAGTCCATGCTCCACAAAGAAAACGATGGCGTCCTTGCAATGAGTAATATGTGTATAAGGGGCAGCGCGACCGGCTGCGGCCAGTGGATGTTCCCCGTGCAGAACTACGTTGGCAGTATCGAGGCAAATACCCAGCACCTCCTCGCCAACCGCTTCAACCAGTCGAACCAGTTCAAACGTCGTGACATCGCCATGCGTTTCTAGATTAATGCGGCTGCCGTGCGTACGCAAAACCGGTTGGAGCGTCATCAGTGTTCGCGCCGACGCTTCGAGTTGCGCTGTCCACGATGTCGGCAGTTCATATCGCTCACGCGGACCGCCCAGAACCCCATGAAGTTCCTGCCAGCCAAACTGCGCTCCGACAATTCGGCGAAAAACGGATTGCAGCCTCCCACACTTACCTGCGTTCGGAGTCCAAGAAGATCGGCATGAGCGCGGATTTCACGAAGTCGTCCGGGGTCGCCACCGGAAAGTAAGCCTATATCCCCGAACTGAATCCCGGCAAAGGCGTGCGCCTTCGTCCATTCCAACTCTCCAAAAGCGTCCAGTTTCAAAGGGTGCAGTGAAAAACTGTCCAGTCCTATATCCATGCCCGCTCCTCATTATAGAGTCAAAACGCGTTGACGACCTTGACAACGCCGCCCGTCTCCATCGATTCCCAGGCAGCAGCAGCCACCGCGACTGCGCGAGCCCCATCCAGTTCATCGGGCGAGGGCTTGCGGTCGTTATCCAGACACTCCTGCGAAATGGCGCATATACCGCAGAACGGTAGCGCCGTGTCCATAGACGCTACTATCCTGTTCCGGCTCGAAATGCATTATCAGCGGCTCTTTCACAGACCGTTCATCGAGCATAATCTGCAATTTGCCCGGTTTGTTATCCGTGAACTCAGCGACTGCTGTACCTTTCGAACCGTAGAGGATCACCTGCATCATGGGCAACGGCGGCTCGACCACATCATAAAGCCCACGTACCTGGGCAATTACGCCGCTCTCAAACTTCAGATTCAGGAAGTAGTTGTTTTTCAGAGGATACTCTGGAGTGAGTAGTCCTTTGGAAGCGTAGCAATGCACCTCCGCTACATTCCCCAGAAAACTCCGGAGAATGTCTACCGGATGTGTTACGCCCCCATACAGCAAGTCCTGCGGCATGGAAAGCCGCCAGGGTGTCAAATCATAGACCGGGCGCATATCGTGGATATAGAATGCTTCTGCCGCCATAATCCCGCCGAGCTGTCCCCGCTCCCAGAACTGATGTAGGGTGCCTCACCGCATCAGTGCTAATCTTCCTTCTGCCAGATAGCTGGTTACTGCGACGTACTTGCCTCAATCTGAACGTGGAGCTTACTTTCCGTCAGCGCAATTAGCACTTCTCGGTCTGCGGCTCACTGGCCCACGCGGTATTGATCGCCGGGTGAAGAGACTGTGTGTCTTAAAAACACCTGCAAATGTGCCCTCGGCTGGGAGAGTGAGCTAACTATGGAAGTGAGCGAAGAGGCGGCTGGAACCGAAAAACTGAATTTCGAGAAGAGAGACCTGTCCAATTGGAGATTTTCTCATCATACAGTCGTTTTCGTTTCTTTTTGACACGTTTCCGGACACGCCCAAGGCTTATCATAATGTCAGCTAGAAAGCGCGGCTTCACTTTCGCACTGCGAGAGGGGAGGGATTTTCTTTCCAAGCTATACCGTCTGAAGAATTTCGGTTACATAGGAGGGCGTTTTCTTGAATCAAAATGAATAGAATGGCTCGGTCCGGCGGCTATTTGATCTAGGAAATATCCCTCGAATGGGTGCTCAGAATCCATGTACCCAACCTCTTCACTAGCTCTCGGCAACATGTGCGTTGGTTCCGGATTTTTTGTGTTTTTTGTTCGTGCTCTTTAATATTTTTTGAATAAATCCTCGGGGAAGCAAACTTTTCACTCTAGATGAAAAGACTTAAGTATTAGGTGTGAGAATGGTATTCTGACATGGCGTTCCATAGGGCGTTCAATAAGGATTGCGTTCGAGATAGAATGAACGCGTGCTCATTGAGCGTTCTGATGGGATGCTGTCATGGAGTGCTGACATTGGCTGGCGGAGGTGCTATTCACCCCGTCATATGTCCGAAAGAAGGAAAGAAAATGAAGCGTCGATCGAGTATGTTCGGTTTGATGACACTCCTTAGCCTGCTGGGAAGCGGGCTGTTGATCACTGCTCAGGCACAGCATGGTGGGGGGTCTGGTGGAGGCGGAGGAGGCAGTGCGCGACATGGAGGTAAGTACAGCATCATCTGGGATGCGGCGCAGCCAATCAAAGGCAAAACGCCCACAGCAGTGGGAGCGGTCAATGTCTCGACTTATATCACAACGATCAATCTGAATGTCCGGCTGTCCTCGGTTGACCTGCCAGATAAAACACAGTTGACAGTGACGGTCGAAGCCAAAGACTACTTTACCGGCCTGCCCTGGGCGTCGAAGACAGCCGGCACCATCGTTCTGACTGGACAGGCAGGATCGCTCACAGTGCCCTCGTTGTGGGTCACCGCTGCCGGGTACGTACCCGTCGTGACGCACGTCGTAATTACAAAAGCAGATGGAACGGTGATTATCAGCGGCCATCCGTAACGAGACAGCCGTCATAAATTATAAGGCAAGGAGACCCCTGCGTCCACGCGGGAGTTTCCTTGCCTTCCGGTTCACACTTTTTCTCTGAAGAAAAGTGTCGTCCAAATCTCCTGCATTCCTTTCTTGTATGGTATACCATGCTGGTGAGCACTTTCAATGTCAAAATGTTGCCTGCCGATAAACAGGTTCCCCTCCCGGCAAACTAGCAGGTGACTTGATGTTCGTGCACGCCAAAGTCCTGCGCGCCAAGTTCCGCAACAGCTGCTCCAATCCGACCCTGCTGACGCCCCTCAAGACGAAACACGTCGCCTACGAAATGCCCGTTCGCCCTGGGAAGAGCACCGACGGGCTGAACTGGACAACGCGCAATGGAAGAAGGGTCTGAAACTCGTCTGGTTCAGGACGGGCACGGAGGACTTTCTGCTGCAAACCACCCGCTCTACCGTAGACTTGCTGAAAAAGCATGGCTGCAATGTCACCTATGCCGAGTCTTCCGGCGGGCATACCTGGCTCAACTGGCGCGACTACCTGATTGAGTTCACCCCACTGCTGTTTAAGGATCAAGCGTTTGCCAAGTAACAAGGAAGGTTTGCATTCGAAACCGACGGTAATTCCCTCCATCTCTTTTGCGCTAAGGTTTGACACCCCGATAGCTTAACGGATATCAGAGCAGGGTAACGACCATTTCTGTCATTTCGGTTGCACAGAATTTAGCCTGTCTGAAAACGCGCGTTTTCAGACAAGCTATTGATTTTTGAGAGATATTCTCATTTTCAGCAAACTGGAAGCCTATCCGCGAAACGAAGGTTTGTGATATTGTCCGCATGGCCAATGAGAGCCGCCTCTTTACAAAAGTCTTTCCGATGTTAGGGGCTGGAGAGCATACTCTATCGCCTGCGCGATCGTCATCGCCGCTCCTGTGGTCCAGGCCGCAGAGAATGGTGCCTCCCCCAGAACCTGACGCGCCTCAGCTACCTCGCGCTCATACGCTTCCCGTTCATTGGGTGGAAGGGGCACACCGATCTGCTCTCGCAAAGCCTCTGCCGCTCCCCACAACCCGACAGCCCGCTCCAATTTGCTCTGTCTGGCGGCGAGGCGGGCAAAGGCTTCCAGCGAGTAGGCTACGCCCCTTCGATCTCCGATCTCTGTAGATGGTCAGGATCTCCTCATGATAGACCTGGGCGGAGGCATAGTCGCCCTGATCACAAGCCAGGTTCCCTCCTCCATACACCAGTCCATCGCCGCACGCAGGTTGGCGTGTTCGGCTTCCAAACGCTCCAGCCAGCTTGCCTGATCCGCCCCTGCCAGTTGCGGCTCCGCCTCTTCTGCCAGAGCCAGAAAGTAGTTCCGATGTCGTACTTTGCACTGATTTGCCTCGCCGCTTGCCGCGAGTTTCCTGGTTCCATACTGGCGTACGATCTCCAGCAGCCGGTAACGTCCACCCCGATTCTGCTCCGAAAACAATATCAGAGACTTGTCGACGAGCGAGATGAGCAATTCGGAAACCGCATCGCTCTCCATGTCGGCCCCCAGACATTCTTGCTCTGCGGCCTCCAGCGTGCATCCTCCGGCGAAGACCGACAGTCGTCGCAGCAAGGTCTGTTCGGCATTGCTGAGCAGCTCATAGTACCAGTCCAGAGTTGCCCGCAACGTCTGCTGGCGTGGGAGCGCCGTGCGGCTTCCTGACAGTACCAGATTCAGGTGGTCATTGAGCTGTGAGGCTATCTGGTCGACCGTCATAGCCTTGACCCGCGCGGCGGATAGCTCGATTGCCAGCGGAATGCCCTCCAGGCGAGAGCATATCTGTGCCACAGTCAGTGCATTGCTTCCGGTCTATTGGAAGATGCTTTGGGCAACCTGCGCGCGCTCAACGAACAACTGAATCCCTTCGTAGCTCAGGAGCGCACGCTGCAGACTCGTATGTCCGTACGAAAGGTTGTACGGAGCAGGGACAGTCAGGGTGGGCACAATCGAAACTATCTCGCCAGAGATCCCCAGGGCTTCCCGACTGGTAGCCAAGATGCGTATCCCAGCACACTCCTGTAGGAGGTGAGCTGTGAACCGGGCGCTTGCCTCCAGGAGGTGTTCACAGTTATCCAGCACCAACAAGAGACGCTTGTTCCGCACATAATCGCTCACGCTCTTCAGCAATGACCGCCCAGCCTCCTCTTTTATCCCCAGTATGGATGCCGCCTGATGTACGACGAGAAGTCCTTCGTTCAGCGATTCCAATGCTATAAGCCAGACCCAGTCCACATACTCCCGGGCGATCTGTCCGGCTACCGTGATCGCCAGTCGGGTCTTCCCGATACCCCCCAACCCCGTGAGCGTAGCCAGCCGGGAACGCCGCAGTCTGGCGGCTACCCCCAGGCATTCGTCTTCTCTTCCTACTAGGTCCGTAAGTGGTTGAGGAAGGTAGCATCGTCGCCTGCTCGCCCCACAATATCCGAAGTACCTTCATCGGAGAACTGCTCGACGCCGGCGCCGACATAGCCACGGTGCAGAAGCTCGCCAGCCACGCCAATGTGACAATGACCGCACGTTACGACCGCCCCGGCGAAGCGAAGCGACCAAACGTAAAGCGGCACAGATGCTGCACGTTCCTTACTTCACAAGCAAATCCTCCCTCCGTCCAACGCGCGACGACCAAAACGAACTACCAGAAGCCGGATAGGCTTTGTCGGAAGAAGGCGAAACGCTTTCATACGAGAGCAATGATGCGCAGGCTGCTGTACAGGGCTCGAGCTGCTTCTTGGATAGCTTCCTGCACTATTTTGGCTTTGAATGAGGATGTATATTGTTCTCTTATAATGATTTGAGCCTACCATATTTCAGTCCATTTTCCTGTCATAATTCTCGAGGTCATCATACATGCCAGGTCAAGTCCAGAATGTTGGTGTAAAATCTCTCGCTGGTTACCCGACTGTTAAGCAGCCTTTTGTTCGGCAGAGGAAGGGATATGGAGTTCCTTCCACGCCCAGTATTCGGTCATGTCCAAGTAGCGATGGCCCGTCGAAA
>JBBQPY010000096.1:0-20047 GCA_038216735.1 Chthonomonadales bacterium | reverse complement strand
TGCCTGAGGAAGCGGGCAAAAGCCCGCCCATATCGCTAAACTACAGTTACTCTTGCCTTCGCCCCATCTCTTAGTGAGGCACGAACGGAGAGGTGAGGGGGATCGGGAGTGAGGGAGGTGTTTCGCTTGACAGGGTGGGTGCAATTGGGTACACTGCGCTCGTATTATAGACTGTCGAACCGTTGTTTTGCCTGCCGATTGGAACGACCCCGAACGAAAAGGATGACGCGCCGCTTATGCTTTTGGGAACGCAACAGATCAACGCCGAAGGCCACCTCGAAATCGGTGGCTGCGATACGACGCGCCTCGCCGCCGAGTTCGGAACCCCGCTCTACGTAATGGATGAGACGGCGATTCGCTCCAATTGCCGCGCTTACAAAGCCGCCTTCGACGCCCGGTATCCACGCAACGAAATCTGCTATGCCAGCAAAGCGTTCCTGACGCTCGCGATGGCTGCGCTCGTCGCGCAGGAGGGGCTGAGCATGGATGTCGCCTCGCTCGGCGAACTTCATGTCGCGCTCGAAGCGGGTTTCCCAGCGGAGAGACTGTCGCTGCATGGCAACAACAAATCGGAAGCGGAACTTCAGGCTGCCCTCGATGTCGGGGTCGGGCACATCATCGTCGACAATTTTTATGAGTTGGAAATGCTTACCGCGATGGTGCGCGGCAGTAGTAACCAGACCGGTATCCTCGTTCGCACCACTCCAGGTGTCGATCCGCATACGCACCGCCTGATACGCACCGGGCAGGCAGACACGAAGTTCGGCTTCAATATCGCCGATGGATCTGCACTCGCAGCGGTCAAGCAGGCGCTCTCTGTGCCCGAATTAAAGTTTCGCGGGATACACTGCCACATCGGCTCCCAACTTCTCGATGCCGAGACCCACACCGAGGCGGTCACGATCATGGTGCGTCTCATCGAATCGATTCGCGATGAAGCGGGCGCAACAGTCGACGTACTCAATATTGGCGGCGGTCTGGGCGTACGCTACCTCGCAAGCCATCAGCCGCCCGGTTACGACGAATTCGCCGAGCGGATCACGACTCCCCTGAAAGCGACGCTCGATGCCGCCGGACTTCCTTATCCGCTTCTCCAGCAGGAGCCGGGCCGCTCCCTCGTTGGCGAGGAAGGCACGACGCTCTACACGATCGGTGCAATCAAGACCGTTCCCATCACCGACGCGCCCGGCAGACGAACCTATGCTTCGATCGACGGCGGGCTGTCGGACAACCCGCGCCCGCAGCTCTACGAAGCGGTCTATGAGTGCCTGCTCGCCAATAAAGCCAGCGACCCTGCGGACAGCACGATCACTATCGCGGGCAAGCACTGCGAAACCGACATTCTGATATGGAACGCGAAACTGGCGGAGCCCGTACCTGGCGATCTGCTCGCAGTACAGACCACTGGCGCCTACAATTTCGTAATGGCAAGCAACTATAATCGCTTCCTGCGCCCCGCTGTCGTGCTCGTTGCCGATGGCGACGCACAGATCATCGTCGAACGGCAGACGCTGGAGGATTTGACACGGGGCGAGCGCATCCCATCGCATCTGCGTGGAGCAGTTGCGGCGGCAGCGCCCACAAGCACCGTTTGACACTTGGTTGATGCGACGAACAACCGTCGCTGGGAATTGTGAGAACTACTATGCAGTTCGATGCACGCAACTTTCTTGTGGGACTGATTGTCATTCTGCTGAGTATCACGCTGCATGAGTTCGGGCACGCTTTCTCTGCCGATCGGCTGGGCGACCCAACGCCGCGCAGCCAGGGACGTGTTACCCTCTGGCCAGACAAGCACCTCGATCCGCTCGGCACGATCATGATTATCTTCACGCTGTTGTCCGGGTTCGGCATCGGTTGGGGCAAGCCCGTGATGTACAACCCGCGCTACTTCAAGAGCTATCGGTGGGGAACATTCATTACGAAAATATGCGGACCGCTGATGAATCTGCTGATCGCCCTCGTCGTCGGTCTGTTCCTTCGGATCAGCCTCGCAACCGGGCACGTCAACTGGATGTATGAGCGAACTGGAGATGGATTCAGCCTGTATGGATTGTTTGCAATCGAGTTTCTGGTGACAAACCTTGCCCTGATGTTCTTCAACCTGATTCCGATCCATCCGCTGGACGGTCAGAAAATATTGAGCAGTCTAATGCCGATGGAAATGGGCCAGCGCTTCGATATATTTATGGAGCAGTACGGCATGATTTTCCTGATCATAGTCGCCGTTTCCGGTGGGCGCATCATCGGTCCACTGCTCACTCCGGCTATCTCCCATGCCGTACAATTGATCGTCGGTTCGCCACTATTCGGGTAATACCGTACACATAATCTAAAGACCGATTGCGAAATAAGCGTCTGCGTCGTTTTGAACCGAATGACCGATTTTTTGGTGACATTTCGGTCACGTAAATTTCCAGAGTGGCCGCACAGGGCATTGTAGAGGCCCATTTTCGTTGCAACTTGTCTATGTCGGTTATGTCTTATTTCGCAATCGATCTTAAGAACCCGCTCGCATTGCTTTGGAAGGAATAGTATGGTTTCCGCGTCAGCAGTCTCTCTCGATACAGCAGATCTGGATACAGTCGAACAGGCCGCCGTACCAAAGGCGACAGCGCAAAAAAAACGTCTGCTCAGCGGTATGCAGCCTACCGGCACTGGCGCACTTCACCTCGGAAATCTGGAAGGCGCGCTTCGTCCCTGGATACGTCTGCAGGATGAATATGAGATGTATTGCTGTATCGTGGACTGGCATGCGCTGACGACCCGCTACCACGAAGCCGATCAGATTCTGCCCGCCTCAAGACAGGTCGCCGCCGACTATATCGCCGCCGGTCTCGACCCAAAGAAGTGTGCGATTTTTCTCCAGAGCCACGTAAAAGAGCATGCCGAACTGCACTTGCTGCTCTCGATGATCACGCCACTCGGGTGGCTTGAGCGCGTTCCGTCGTTCAAGGAGAAGCGTGACTTGATGCACGAAAGGGGAGCAGGAGACGAGAGCATTTCCTATGGTCTGCTGGGTTATCCCTGCCTGCAGGCCGCCGATATTCTGCTCTACCGCGCCCACGCTGTTCCGGTCGGCAAAGATCAGGCGGCGCATCTGGAAATCAGCCGTGAGATCGCCCGCCGCTTCAACCATCTGTATGGCGAAGTCTTTCCCGAGCCGCAGTCGCTGATCAATGACGTCACGGGATTTGTCCCCGGCATCGACGGCCGCAAAATGAGTAAATCCTACGGCAATGCGATCTATATTGCGGACAGCGCCGATACCGTTGCCACGAAGGTCAAAGAATCGTTTACGACACCTACCAAACTGCGGAAGACCGATCCGGGCGTCCCCGAGAACTGCGTCGTCTGCCAGATACGGCGTGTCTACGATCCAGAGGGCTATCGGACGTCGTGGGACGAGGACATTTCGGGCGAGCGCGGCTGTATGCAGAACAAAAAAGAGCTGACCGATATTCTCAATGCGACACTTGAACCGATGCGTGTCAAGCGTGCCGAGCTGCTCGCCGACCCAGCCGAACTTGACCGTCTGCTTGCCGATGGCGCAGATCGGGCGCGTGCCACTGCCGTCGAGACGATGCAAAAAGTACGTGCTGCAATGAAATTCGCCTGAAGTCGATCCCGGTTCGTTTCTGAATTCGATAGATACAAAAGGACGTCCTCCACGAGATGAGGACGTTCTTTTGCATTCAGCAATCGGCAACTATTTGTTCGACCTCACCCCGGCCCCCTTTTATCTGCATTCGCGCCGCATTCTAAAGAGAAGTGGCAGAAGCGATAATTTCGCTGCGTGCGCCAGGATGGATAAAAGATGTGACCGCGCCGATACCGCCGCTATATTGCAGTAAGGACGATCCCAAATGCTCTCCTGCTGTGGTTTAGACCATTTTTGCAATGATTTCGTCTGCAGTCTCCTCTGGCGAGCAGCCTTCTGTATAGATAATCTGCTTTGCGAGCAGGAAATTGGACTCGTGACGCAGGAAGTGTGCGTTGGGATCATATCGCCTCTGGGCACGGAAATTGTGCAGCCACTCGTTCTCTGTATTGCGCGCTTCCAGTACATTCTCTGCTGCGTCCAGGTTCGCACAGGGTAGCAGCAGAAAAACATTGGGGTAGGCAGCAAGCGCTTGCCGCACCTGATCGAGGGAGTCCGCCTCACGATAGACCGAATGCCCCGCTCCCAGATCGAATAAGCAGCTTTGATGGTCCTGCAGCAGACGCTGAACAGCATACACGTTGAAGCGAGCAGCGATCATGCCATCCGGTCCGTATTGCTCCTCAACGTCGAAGCCAATCTCCTGATAGTAGTTCCGGCATAAACTGTCGCAGGATACTTGAGGTATGCCAAGTCGCTGTGCGAGGAGTCTTCCCACCGTACTTTTGCCAGCACGGATGGGACCAATAAGCACGATGTCGGTTTTGACGGTAATCAAGTCTGCCATCGGTTTCCCTCGCTTCCAGTTATAAGCCTGCCATAAGAGCATACTTCAACTATCTCCGTAAGTAAAGACGCCCCCGGTATTTGCCGGGGGCGTCTTGATTGTAACCTTGTTTTGTGAGCGAACGGATTATTTGTTCTTACCGTCGTGCGTCGGAAACTATTTGGTCTTGAGCGATCGATTGATGCGCTTCGAGGTGCGGTTCGCGAGGTGATTGATGTCTTTTGAGGCTTTATTCGCTGTTTTGTTCGTGCCTTTAGAGAGATCGTTCGCGCCCTTATTGGTATTTTTGGATGTCTGGTTTACGGAATGGTTGACGTTTTTCGACGAGTGATCGACGTACTTGTTAGTACGCGCTGAACTACGCTTGATGTATTTGTCGGTCGTTGCGCCTGTGATCTTTTTTGTCTGATGCTTGCTGTTAGGCGCTTTGGTGTCGTCGGCATTGGCGGCTATCGCGAGCGTCGGCAGAACAAGGCAGAGCGCGGCGATCGCAAGAAACTTGTTGTTGGCGTTTATCTTCATGATGTCTGGTTCTCCTGGAAAATGAGGATGTCAGTATTGCAGCAATACCAATATTGCAAACATACTTATGCCTCTCTCATTCTGACGGAAGTGGCGGCGCAGAGGTTCCCGGAGTCCGGTCCCATTGAGTAAAGCTCATTGTCAGAAAAGCGCCTCAAATGGGCGATAGCGATTCGTTGACGCTCCGCAGGCAAACGTGCTAGAATAAACCGACGAGAAGTTTGCGAATAGATACAATTTGAAGCAACTGTGGCAGTCAATGCTCAGAATGCCAGTTTAGGATTGTCAGTTTCCAGAGGAGGATACTTTCAAATGGCAGTTAAAGTCGGCATCAATGGATTCGGGCGCATCGGGCGCATTACCCTGCGTACCCTGCTTGCACGCTACCCGGATGCGGTGGACGTCGTTGCCGTCAATGACCTGACGGATTCCAAGACCAACGCGCACCTGTTCAAGTACGATTCGACCTATGGCGTTTTTCCCGGCGAAGTCTCGACCGAAGGTGACGATGTAGTCGTGAACGGCAAGAAGATCAAAGTCTTCGCTGAACGCAGCCCTGCCGACATCCGCTGGGACAGCCTGGGCGTCGATATCGTGATCGAATCAACGGGCTTCTTCACCGACGCGACCAAGGCGGTCGCGCACCGCGAACACGGCGTAAAGAAAGTCATCATCTCTGCGCCCGCAAAAAATGAAGACCTGACGATCGTGCTCGGCGTCAACGAAAATGTCTACGACCCCGCGAAGCATCACGTGATCTCGAACGCGTCGTGTACGACGAATGGGCTGGCGCCGGTCGCCAAGTTCCTGAACGATCGGTTCGGAATCGAGAAGGGTTTGCTGACGACCGTACACGCCTACACCAACTCGCAGAAACTGCAGGATACGGCAGCAGGCAGTGATCTGCGCGACGCGCGCGGCGCAGCGCAGAACATCGTTCCGGCCCCGACAGGCGCAGCACGCGCCGTCGGGCTCGTGATTCCCGAGCTGCAGGGCAAGTTCAGCGGCATGGCGTTCCGCGTCCCGACCCCGACGGTTTCGGTCGTGGACTTTACGGCATTGCTCAGCCGGGACACGACTGTTGCGGAGATCAACTCGGTCGCCAAAGAGTACGCGGACGGTCCAATGAAGGGCATCCTGCAGTACACGGATCTCCCGCTCGTCTCGACCGACATGAAGAGCAACACACACTCGTCGATCTACTCTGCGCTGGACACGATCGCCGTCGGTGGCAACTTCGTCAAGGTAGTGGCATGGTACGACAACGAATGGGGCTACTCCTGCCGCGTCGCCGATCTGGTCAACTTCCTGGCAGGCAAGGGTCTGTAGAGACTCAGTATTTGAACTCCAATCCCTCCTGTCCCATTTATCGTTCGGCAAGGGGGATTCGCCTCATTACCTAGCTGAAAATCGATGTGCGGAGGCGAAATGACGCTTCGAGAATACTATGCGTCGCAGCCTGAAACGCTCGGCATGTTCGAGCTAGCATGGGAGCAGCGTTATCTTGAAGGAGAGAGGTTACTGCTTACGGAAGACACGCGTGCGGGCGGTATCTACCTGCTCGGATACGTTGCGGAAATGGTCATGAAAGCGGCTTATTTTCGCTTTACCGGCGCGGAATCTGAAGACAGAGTACTCTGGCTGATAGAGGGTAAGGAATTCAAAGACGTCGCCAGACAAGTTGGTTCGCCATCGGAACACAATCATAGCATCGAATTCTGGCTCGAAGCTTTATTGAACGAGCGCAAACGCAAGAATCGCACTTTGCCTCGACATCTTCAAATGACCTTACAAACCTACGTTCAAACAATTCATAATGGCTGGAGCGTCGAGATGCGTTACCTTGCGCTTCAATTTTCTGGCACAGAATGGCGCGAATATCAAACTGCAATCCAATGGTTGAAGAATAGGCATCAGACACTTTGGAGGTAAATTATGTCTCGTGGACATTTGCTGCCGGTCGATACATCTAATGATGCGGACCTGCTTATGACTCTGGAGCAGGAGTGGAAAAAACCCGGCGAATCAACGGAGCCTATCCTCATCGAGCAGCCGTCTGGAGCGGAAGGCTATATACGACTCTATGTTCTCTGGGCGAAATGGCAGTCCATTCCGCAGCAGCAACGGTCACGTATAATCATGGAATCCTACAAGAAAACCCATTCGCTAGACGATTTACTGAACGTGACGATAGCGATGGGCCTGACGCCTGACGAAGCCCGTGAAATGGGACTCGTCTGGACCACCGAATAAGGGGAAGGAAGTTTTGATCGATGAATAAAAAGACGATCCGCGACGTCGATGTCAAAGGCAAGCGTGTGCTGTGTCGGGTCGATTTCAATGTGCCTCAGGACGCGCATGGCAGGATCACCGATGACAGCCGTATCACTGCTGCGCTCCCGACAATCAACTATCTGATCGAGCACGGCGCGCGTACCGTTCTGGTTTCCCATCTCGGGCGGCCAAAAGGCGTGACGCCGAAATATACCCTCGAACCTGTCTCAGCGCGGCTCGAAGAGCTGATTGGTAAGCCCGTCGAACTGCTCGACAGCGATGTCGGAGACGAGGTTTCCGATGTCGTCGCGCGGATGCAGGACGGCGATATTTATCTGCTGGAGAACGTACGCTTTTATCCCGAAGAGGAAGCCAACGACGACGAGTTCGCGCGCAAGCTGGCAAGTCTAGGCGACATCTACGTTAATGACGCTTTCGGTACGGCGCACCGCGCTCATGCCTCGACGGAAGGCGTCGCGCACTACATTCCCGGCGTAGCGGGTCTGCTGATGGAGAAGGAACTCGACTATCTCGGCAGCGCGCTCGAGAACCCAAAACGCCCGTTCGTCGCGATACTCGGCGGCGTCAAAGTGAAGGATAAGATTGGCGTGATTCGCCAGCTGCTGACCAAAGTCGATACGCTGGTGATCGGTGGCGCGATGGCATACACCTTTCTGAAGGCAAAGGGATACGACATCGGTAAATCGATCCTCGACGAAGCGAATCTCGATTTCTGCACAGAGGTTCTGGCGCAGGCCGGGGACAAAATCCTGCTGCCGGTCGACATTGTCATCAGCAGCGGCAACCCGTTCGAGATCGGCGAGGACAAGTGCGAGACGAAGATCGTTGCGGCGGACGGTATACCACCCGACTTCGAGGGCGCGGACATCGGACCGCAAACAGTCGCGAATTTCAGCGCGGCAATCGCTGGCGCGGCGACTGTCGTCTGGAACGGGCCGATGGGGATCTTCGAATTCTCTAAATTTGCCAACGGCACGCGGTCGATTGCGGATGCGATGGCGAAATCGAACGCAGTCACAATCATCGGTGGCGGCGATTCAGCGGCGGCGGTCGTGCAGATGGGCTATGGGGACAAAATGTCGCACATCTCAACGGGCGGAGGTGCGTCGCTCGAGTTTCTGGAGGGCAAGCCGCTTCCGGGTGTCGTAGCGCTTCAGGACAAGTCCTGATCAGGGTCGAGCCACAGTTATACGAGCCACAGTTATAAAGGAAGCTGCCACGCGAAATGGCCGCGCGGCGGCATGAGCTCACTGCCCGGCGCAGGGAATTCGAAAAGGCACAACGGCGGCAGGTTATGCGGGCATTCCCTTGACAGCGGGCGAGGCAATGAGGTACACTCACGCTGCGAACACGGTGGGGACGCAGGCTTTGGCGCGTCTGCCCCGAACCGAAATCATGTCCCGCTTTGTCTATTCCATTGGACACACCGCAGCGACAAGATTTCGACGCCCTATTTCGATCGTAAATATAAATTCAGATTGAAGAGCAGTGATTGAGGCAGCGGAACTGCCGCTCGGTTTTTCTCATCGGAGCGTTCTAATAAGCGACCCCGAACGAATGAACCAGAGACGGAACAGACCGAACGACCGCAATCTATTTTGGGAGAGCAGAATGTACGCGATTATCAAAACGGGCGGCAAGCAGTACACAGTGACCAACGGCAGTACGCTGCTCGTCGAAAAAATCGAAGGAAATGCGGACGCAACGATCGAATTGACGGAAGTGCTGATGATTCAAGACGAGAGCGGTCTACGCGTCGGTACGCCGATGCTCGCTGGTGTCAAGGTTATTGCCTCGATCGTCGAGCAGACGAAAGGCAAGAAAATCAACGGCTTCACCTTCAAGCCGAAGAAAAGCGTTTCACGCCGCTACGGACACCGACAGCAGTTGACGCGCATCCGCATTTCGAGCATCGAAGCCTGAAATCGCTTTGACTTAAGACGGGACTGTGCTGGAAACGTATCCGCGCAGCCCGTTTCCAGTCTGTTAAATGTAACCTAATCCACACGAACAATTTTCTGGAGATACCTCATGGCACATAAAAAAGGTATGGGCTCTTCGCGTAACGGACGCGACAGCAAGCCCAAGATGCGCGGCGTGAAAGAGTATGGCGGCGAAAAAGTACGCGCTGGCTATATTCTCGTGCGCCAGTGCGGAACCAAACTGCATCCCGGCAATAACGTTGGTCTCGGCAGAGACTACACGATCTTCGCGCTGATCGATGGCTACGTCAAGTTCGAGGGCAATGAGAAGCGCCGAAAGGTCAGCGTTTATGCTACGCCCGATGTCCTTCCGACCGCTATCGTCGCCGAACCGGTCGTCCCGGTCGCCGAAGTTGTCGCCTGACAGGCTGTTCTGACGTTAGTTAGCGAACCTCTGTCCGATCCCGAAGAGCAACCTATGTAAAGCGCCCCGCATACGAATAAATTCGTGTGCGGGGCGTTTTGGTTCTGTTATCCTGATCATTCTCGGTGGGTGAAAACCATCGTTCAGGCGATGTTCTACCGGTCGCTCTTCGCACAGAATGCCTGTGAGCAGCAATTCGTGTCTGAGAGGAAAAGATACTCGCCGGGCGGATGGAGCACAGAGACGAACTTCAGTCCGTTGAGGATCGCTGACGGCTCATCATCTTGAATTTCTGATCGGGCTGATAGTGACGACCGAGTTCGGTCAGAAAGGTTTTGTAATCGCCCTGTTCGATACGGTTGTGCGGTATGATGAATGCCATCCTCGAGCCGACAAAAATGAAAGTATGCTCGGTGGTCAATTCGATCTTCTCAACGGCTGCCCACGCCAACTTCGTTTCGCTGTACGGAGACCGCGATATGATTCCATCTGGCATAATCTCGAGCTCGCGTTCGCCAAGATATCTCTTGTAATCGCCTTCGGTACACATTTTGATCATGCGCCGTTTGAGCCTGTAGCGAAGCAAGGGCGACAATATGAGAGCAGCAGTACCCGCTCCAATCAATCCCGCGCGAATTCCGGCATCCACATCGTCACGGACAGAAAGTGCAAATATCAGTATGTACATGAGCAGCGCGCTGCCAGCTATGTATTTTGTCATCTGGTGCTTGAAAGCGGGCGAATTGTCATAATAGTATTTCTGGAAGGCAAGCGCATCATCGACATTGGTCTCATAACGCAAAATCATAAGTTCCTCCTCTCGCCTCCAGTTCTACCGATTTACTACCTGATTTTATTCTGCAATTTCTGATCGGGCTTGAAATGCTGCCCGAGTTCGGTCATGAACGCTTTATAGTTGCCCTCTTCGATACGAGTATGCGGGATGACGTATGCCATCGCCTCATCGACATAAATGAAGGTGTATTCGGCAGTAGACTCGATCTTTTCAATTAACCCCCACGAATACTTCGATTCGCTATAGGAAGCACGAGCGATAATGCCGTCCTCTACGATTTCTGCTTCATGTTCTCCAAGAATTTTTTTGTGTATACCCTTTGAGTAAAGCTTATATATACGCCGCCTGAGACTCCACCTTATGAGTGGCGGACAGAGAATAGCTGCGATGCTGGCGCCTATCAGCCCCGCGATAGCGGCACTCCCATAATCGTGCTTCATCGTCGAGGTGAAGATTAATAGGAAGGCGAGCAATGCTGGCACCCACCGGAAGCCCGCCATAATACGCTTCATTTTAGGTGAATGCTTGGAGTGATAGTCGTTGAATGCAACCACATCCTCTATCGTACTATCGAAGCGCAAAATCATTTGTTTCTCCTGCTAACTCGTACACTCGATCCAACGAGAAACTATTTTGCGATTCGGGCAACATAGAAGATGCGATCGGAGTGCCGGACAGGCTGGCGCAGAGTATAGGCTTTATAAGCGGCGATCTGATCGAAACCCGCACTGCGCAGCATCGCGAGTATTTCGTCCATGCGATAAGCGAACTGCCAGTGCGTCTCCTCGAAAGCGCGATCCGTCCCGTCCTCCTCACGATACCAGAACTTCATATCGACGCGGCAAAGCCGTGTGTCAGGGAAGAACTCGCTGCGCCAATCGTAACGCAGACGCTCCTCGCTGCCGAGGTTGTCCTGGTCGAAGAACTTGTTGACGAGCGCATATTCCGTGTTGAGATCGAAGATGAACAGGCCGCCGCGTGTCAAATGGACGGCAACACGCTCCATCGCCATCGCGAGACGCTGTGGGTCGGTGATATAGTTGAGGCTGTCGAAGAGGCTGACGCAGAGGTCGAATTTCTGACCCGGTAGATCGAGAAGTGCGGCGTCCTGCACATGATAGGTGATCGGCAGACTACGCTCGTGTGCCTTCTGTCGCGCCTGCGCGATCATATCGGCGGCGATGTCGACGCCGGTGACCGCAAAGCCTTCCTTCGAAAGCAGCTCCGATACGGTTCCCGTGCCGCACGCGAGGTCGAGGATATGCCGCGGGCGGGCGCGTCGCTCTTCCAGTAGTTGGTGCAGGTAGACGGTCCAGTTCGTGTACGGAACAGTGTGCATCAGCCGGTCGTAAAGCGGGGCAATCGCAACGAACGCAGCCTCATCCCTCTCGTGGGGATGAGGCTGATTTTCAAGAGGGTTGTCCTGCATTTTTTCGTTCCGGTAGTTTCGGCAAAAGTTGCCGAGGGTTTGATAGATTATTCGACATGATCGTGACGGCGAGTACGAGACATACGCCGGCTCAATTATTCGTCACTGTGCGCGTGCCGACTGTGATGTCGCAGGATAGAGCGTGGTCGGTGACAGATAGAAATCGACCCGATAGGCGAGTTTGCGGTTCAGCTGCTGCAGTGTTTCCAAAGCGCCGGGCGGAAGTTGGAAATCAAACCGGATCGGATCGAGCTTCGTTGCTGCATCGAGGTATTCGGTGGTCTTGGCGGAATCCATTTTCGTGCGGTAGTAGGCGGAAATCGTCAGAAGCAGATCTGCCGTTTTAGGTCCGTTCTTATAGAGGTCTGTAAGGATCGTGAACGCCTCTGGAAGACGGTTCGTCTGCATCAAAACAGTCGCCTGGATGAGCTTTGCATTCAGGTTCTTGGGGTCGGACTTTAGCACGTAGTCGGTGAGATTGAGCGACTGTTCGTAGTGATTAGCGCCCTTTTGCAGCGCAACACGCGCCGCGTAGTTCAGGTACGGACCGGACTGGAAAGGCGAGAGTGAAAGCGTCTTAATGATCGCATTCTCCGAATCCAGAACATTTGTCGAGGCGAGCGAGAAGGCGTACTGCGCATCTCCAGAAGCAGGGAGCAATCCGATTGCATCGGTTGCCTCGTTTACGGCAGCGCGCCGGTTGCTGTTGGTGATATCGGCGTAAGAAGCGACGACCAGGGAAGCGGGCACTCTGTTCATGGCGTCGGTGGCTACAATCGCCTTTGCCGCCGCAAACTGCTGCTGCCGCAGGAGGGCGAGTCCGAGAACGGCGCGGGTCTGCGCATCGTCTTTTTTTGCGGTGCGGTAGGGCTTGATCAGCACCTCCGCATCATTTTCCTGGCTGTTGAGTACGTAAGCAAGGGCGAGACGGTTTACGCTCGTCATTGGCGCAGCGTCACCGATCGCCGCTTTCTGGTACTCTGCAATCGCTTCGGGAAAACGTCCTGCCGCAATCAGGGCGTCCCCAATTGCTTCGTGCGCGGCGGCAGTATCGGCGGAGCCAGCGCTCTTTTTGACTTCGGTAACACCAATATCAGCGGCTTTACGGCGCAGCGCGCCCACTTCCTGTACTTCGGCGATAAAGGTCGAAGCATTTTCCGGGATCAGCGCGCGACGCAGGCGATAAGAAGCGAGCTCCAGCAATCCCGCACTGCTTTTATCGAGGCTTTTGTTGTTTTCGAGGGTAGAGATCGCTTTATCGAAATCCTGTCCGTTCGCGAGGATCCGCGCCTGAATACGCGCCGCCGA
This sequence comes from Chthonomonadales bacterium, assembly GCA_038216735.1. GTDB lineage: Bacteria > Armatimonadota > Chthonomonadetes > Chthonomonadales > Chthonomonadaceae > JBBQPY01. The sequence goes on along the minus strand of JBBQPY010000096.1, from coordinate 6,903 downwards.
CAGGTTCTCGGGGTCGACTTTCAGGGCACGTCGGCTGTAACGGCGCGCGGTCTCGGTATCGTTTTTGGCGAGCGCGTCACTGGCTTGCTGCGCCAGAGCCTCCGCGCCCTTCGTCAATTCGTTGTCAACGACCAGCGAAAGGGTTGCTTTTGTCGACATGCCAGCGGCATCCGTGGCAACAATTGCGATCGTGTGAGCGCCTTCTTTTTCGGGCAGCGTGTCCCATACGAACTCATAGGGAATACTGGGACCGGTAAAGCGTAGCTTGTCATCGACGCTGAACTCTACTTTTTCAATGTCTGTGCCGTCGACTTTCGCGACGATGGTAGCGACATCGCTCACCTTGTCGCCATTCTTCAGTTCGGTTGTGATCGTGGGCGCGGCGAGCGCGGCGGTTTGCCCGGACAGTGCGAACAGCCCGACCAGCAGGAGCAGCACGGATGCGCACCGCAGACGGCGAACGATCTGGGTGAGTTCGGAAGTACCGGCGAAAGCAGTAGACATGGTTGGATTTCTCATTGACTTATGGATGACATAGGGTGATGGTAGGACTAACAGTGATGGTTGCGTCAGCTAATTAATAGCAATGGGTCCGAGAAGCACTCTTTGGATGAGACGTCGCGCCAGCCAATCTGTGACGGGATTGTTTGCCAAAGTTGAAACCGGTGTCTCAAGCAATTCCAGACTGGGGCTTCAGTCCCCTGTCTGATGAATATTTGCTTCATGACGCCATATACTGGTAGCACCCGATCCCCCTTTAAAATGCATGGGGGCGGAGATGGGCAGGAAGCTTTGCTGCAAAATAGGACACATCGGCAGCGAGGCGATTGTCAGGCAGTGTGGTTCCCACCGGAACTCGGATTTCAAAAGCAGCTCTGGCGGTCTGGCCGGGAGGCAGCGTTCCGAAGAAGGCGGCGTCGGATGGTTCGCAGGTCACACCTTTCGGCAATTCAGCGCTGTCGAGACCGATTCGGACGTTCTCGATACTCTGTGAACCCGTGTTTGCGAGCGCCACCACAACCTTGCGTTTGGCAGGCTGTGCGGTCTGAAGCGCCACCAACGACTTGTCAGCGCCTGTTGTCCCAATTTGTGAGCTAACGGGGATAACAGCAACCTGCGGCACGAGACCGAGCATCACCGCGCTGGTTTCGGAGAGCGCATCGGTGAGCCGCTCGAGCGAATGCATAATTTCGCCGCCCTGCTTCTTTTCGACGGTGCCGCGTGCCAGATAGTTACGGTGAAGTGAAACCGCCTGTGACGTATAGAGCAACAGCCGATGCACGCAGCCAACGCGCCGACTGGAGCCACCGTTTCTTGTGCCGGACTGCGTTCCCGCCAAGTAGGGCTCGCCTTCATCGAGCATCTTGCGAAGTCGATTTGCAGGGCCAGAATTGCTCCCAGCCAGATGCCGCAACAGGCCGTGTGCGTCGTTCCACGCGGACAGGATCGATTTCGACCGATCGAGGAATCGATAGAAGCAGACCTGACCGGCCTGCAATTCGAAGGACTTGCGCACGACTGCAGTGCTCCCCAAATCGCATCCTTCAAGTCGCTCAAGACGTATTCGCGACCCATTCAGATTTGGCTCGGCGTTCTGCTCAGATGCCTGATCTGCGCCGTTCAATTCTTTCCCGGTGTCCGGCGTTTTGTCCACGCCGCTGCCCGCCTCGGGTGCAGTGGGCGTAAGCTCAGCATTGACAGGAGCGGGAACCGGGCTGCCAGATGTGCCGATCCGCGGCGTAAAAGTGAGACGCTCGACGCTATAGATGCCCTGGGGCATACGAAGCCGTAATTCCGTCTGCAAAGTGCGCGGACTGCGATTGGCGAAACAAACCACAGTTGTTTCAGCGGCGCGAGATCCATACAGTGAGAATTGTCCGTCAGGCAGCACGCCAGTAGGGAAAGACTTTACTGAAATACGGGCGCCATCCAAACGACTCCACAGGTACCAGTCGGGCTGTATCGGTTTCGAAGTATCAGCGGCGCTGCCCGCCAGAGGCAGCATTGCCGTTCTTATGTCCGTGAGCCCCTCGTTACCGGAATGGGTGACTGCGGTCGCGTCGGCTTCGATACGTACAGACACCGGTACGGCAGGAACGGGCGATTGGCTCTCGTCCGTCCGCAACGCAATCTGCTCCACCACAATCGCCTGATGATGCCTCGGTAAAGCGGTTCTATTATCCGAGCGCGATCCATAAATTCCGATCGCACTGAGAGCGCCTATTCCAGCAGCCGAATACAGCATGGTACGGCGGGACGGTCCAGCAGTCCAAGTTTTCAAACGCATAAATCGTCTCCCGGACGATACTCTCACGCGAGAAAGGCTCACGATCGGCTATTACCCGGGTTTGAAACCCAGGTCTGTATGGCAGAAGCGGCACATTTGGCTTCGCGTTGAATGTGCTTCATTTTGATTGTGCCGAGCGTCTTTCGGACGCGAACCGGACTGGTTTGCGTTTACTCCTCGGACACTTCAGGAACCTGAACTATCTGCCGCACACGCCGCTCGAACTCTTCGCGCTCCAGCATCACCCGACGACCGCAGCCTACACACACGATGCCGACATCGGCGCCAGTGCGGGTTACAGTCCACTCATCATTTCCGCAGGGATGCGCTTTCCGCATCCGTACGCGCATCCCGACGACAATAGTAATTCTTAGCGCCATTTAGGTTCGTCTTGAATCATAGCGCAGACGAAGCCCTCTGCGATCTGCCCGGCAGAGCGGCCATTCGACCGTACACAAGCCATCGAACAGCCCATTATACTAGGTATCGGCGGTGCGGTCAAGTCGGTGACGGCGCCATCGGCACCGTAGGGACAGGCAGGCTGGGACTCTACTTGGGCTGACTGAGCGACTTATCTGTCAGAAAATCGGTACGGTAGCGGCATGCAGTGATGATTTCGCGCTCGTATTTGCGTGCTTCCGCCAGCGTTTTCAGGCGATGCTGTGCCATTACTTTCGCCAGCACATCGAGGAACGGAGCCACCGAGCCGCGATTGACTTTGCGGTCGAAGAGGGTCGTCATACCCGCTTCCGAGGTCACGATATCGGAAACTTTGCCTGTCAAAATCTGTCCCTCGATCGTCAGGGTGATCGGGTCGTCCGCCGGCCAGTAGTGCGACTTCGCCACTTTGATCTGCGCGACGCGAAATGGCGTACTGTGCAGCCCCGCTTTCTGCCAGACCGCCGTCAGCCGCCGGTCTGCGATCGTCTTCATCACGGCGTCCGTGCCGACGAGTTCCGCGCCTGTATTCGGGTCTACAACGTCATAAGTCCCGTCGGCGGTTACATCGATTCCGTAACGGTGAAAATCGCGAGCGTAGTCATCAGGCTTTTCTGTTTTCTCGCGCTGGAGGACTTCGAGCAGCGAGCCGCGTCCGTCTACTCCCGTAATGAACTGGATGAAGCCGATCGAGACGTAGCCGGTGTCATACGTGTTGATCGCGTCGAAGCCGCCCTCGAGTTTCGAGACGGCTTTGACGATGTGCCGCTCCGAATCGCTGAACCCCGCCGCTGTAAAGAGCGCATCGAGTTCCGCGTCCGGCATATCCTTGAGCATCACGCCCTCATTGTTCGTCCCCTGTGGGAATCGATAGTAAGCGTAGCTCGGCGACCAGAGTTTGACGTTGTCGAGATAGATATAGGCATCGTTGTCATCGAAAGTGACAGTTGCCTGCATGGGCGCAACGGAACTGGCGAAAGGAGGCGGGGAACCGCACGCTGACAGCAGGTCGGCAGGAATTAGACCGGGCGCAGGTGGCTGAGGTTTGCTGTTGGCAGTAATAGTGAGTCCGATCGCGGCGTTCGCGCGGTCGGCATCCACCTGCGCCTGCCAGCGGTCGGCAGCGAGTCGGGCATCGACCCATCTCCTCCAGCTTTTCGTCATCGCTGTTCCACTCGCAACGGAAGTCGGATCCTGTGTCGGGGGCGCTTTCGCCGCGCCGATCGCGATCTGATACTTCAGAAACCAGCGCGAACCTTCTGCGGTCAGGCGCACCTGATACAGTCCGTTTTTAGCGACGTCGCCCGGTGGCTCGTTTCTAAGACGGCCGGGCGCGTTCCAGTAAGTGACGATGGCGTTTCGCTCGTCCTCAGTGAACAAGGGTAGAGTGACTACCGGCGTGACGGGTGGCGGCTGAGGGGCAGCAACCGCCCGCCCGCCCGCTGCGCAAAGCAGCATCAGCAGCGTAATTCGGAAGTTCATAAATGGATTTTCCTTTTTAAAATGACCTCACCCCCGACCCTCTCCTCTTCGTTCGTGCCTCACCAGGTGAGGGGAGCCAATGCGCTGTACCGTTACCGATATTGTCGCTCCTCTCTTAACGAGCCTGCGAGTGGAGAGGGGAAGGGGGTGAGGCTGCATTTACTCCCTCTGTGCCCAAAACTTCGAGAGGGCTGCAGGTGCGGGCAAGGCTGTTCCTGCTCCGCTCACTCGCCGAAGAAATTGTAGGTTCGCGTGTTCAATGCGAGGCTGATCAGTGACCAGCCACTGCCCATCACGCAGTCGCCAAGCGCAAGACCGAGGAAGAATGGAATGAACAGACGGTAGAGCCGCAGCCCGCCATAGCGCATCGTCAAACCCTTGAGCACCCAGGCGATCAGCAGCGGCATCCAGACGAGGTGGATTGCCCACGACGAAGAGACCGCGTAGCCGATCGGATGAAACGGGAAGCCATAGTAGCGTATCCGCAGGGCAAAAAGCACAAAGGTCGTGAGCAGGCCGACGCCCATCGCCCCTGTGGCTGCCCCGTTCGGACGAGCGTCGACCGATCCGCTCACCCAGTTGCTCATCCGCATGAAGCCTTCCTGCGCGTGCCCGACGCCCTGATTGAACTTCGCCGCCGCGCCCATCTGGTACGCCTGATGCTCGAACGCCCAGAACGCGCCGAGCGTGCCAATTACCGTCGCCAGCATGATCGCGCCGAACATACGCCGCGCCTCCAATTGCCGCGTGTGCGCCATCTGGAGCCCTTCCAGACCCACGGGCATCGTGTCGCTGCGGTGCGCGCGGGTCAGAGCGTAACCGAAGGTAAAAAACGCCATGTCCGGCTGACGCAGGCTCGCGGTACTCAGCACGCGCGGCAGCATACTGTCGGGACCCATAAAATGGAAATCGTGGACAGGAGGGCCGAGCTCGGCACGGATGCGCGTGATCACGGTGATCGTCGCGAAATAGACTGCGAAGAAGATCGCTGCTACCCACCAGGCGACGCCTGCCGCAAGACAGAAAAGCAGCAGCCCTGCTAGCCCGAGAACGATCCCGATCAGCGCTGCGCGGTCGCTGAGCGCTTCTGGCGCACTCGATGCGCCCGCGCCATCGATGCCACTCGTGGAAGTGTCCTCACTTTCTCTATTTGCATCGCCATTCCCTTTTCGCCAGATGCCCAGCGCCGAGCGCCATATCGCCCCATATGCCTTACGCCCCGACCAGAAGTAGACGCAGAACAGACCGATTATGCTGCCGAAGCCCTGCTCTTTGATGAAGGGAAAGTCGGGCGTCGTGTCCCAGCCCATTGCATTGGAGAAGACGACCTGGAGCTTCCAGTAGAGAAAGAAAAACCAGCATGAAAACAACAGGTCGAGCGGCAGCAGAAAGCCGAGTCCGATCGCGATCGGGTAGAACGAGATCGGCATCCAGTCGATCGCGCTCCAGGGCTTCGATGTCAGGAACGGTTTCAGGTCGATCGTGCCGTGTGGGAGCGGCGGAATCTGTGGATAGAGGAACGCGAGACCATTCCAGAGACTGAGCAGTGCGGCGATCGTGAAGCCCGCCCACATCAGGCGGTTGCGAAAGAAGGGTGTCGCTGATCCGGAATCGGTCATTTCGAGTGGCAGCCAGATGATCGGAAAAGTCAGCCGTTCGCGGTCCGCCCACTGTCTCCGCACCAGAATATTGAGGCAGTTGGCGACGAACATCAGCAGCGTGATGAAGCCCGTCCAGGCGAGCATCGGCACGATCCACGCCCGCAGAACGCTCGGCTGATAGAAGCTGGAATTGCCAATATAGTGCCCGCGCAGCACGTCGTGATCGCTGACGACAAGCCATTTCGGAAAGGCATTCAGGAACGATGTCCAGTGATTGGTTTCGCCGAACCAGGCGCCGTGTGGCATCATCTGGCTGAGGATACCGACGCCATCCAGCCCTGCAAGCCCCGTCGAGATCGCCAGCATCACATAGAGCGTCAGCAGTTCGCCCTGCGAGAAAGCGAGGCGTGGGAGCAGCCTTTTCAGGCAGGCGTTCAGCCCGACCAGAACGAAAAGTACGAAGACTACATTGGCGAACAGGGAGATCGTCGAGGGGTAGGGACCGAACAGAACTCGTTCCAGGCGCACGATCCAGAAAGCGTTGCAGGGGATCAGCAGGCAGCCGAGCGTGACCGCGCGGGTCGTGACGCCGCGATGTGCCGACGTTCCCGTTTTCAGAACACGAGCAGCGCGTTCCAGATCCCTCGGGTCGCTCTGTTCCTCAGTTACTTGATTTGCGCGGGCGGGATTCATATCTGTAAACTTCTCAGCCCTCACCATAATTTCGGACACAGGTGTCCGGTTCGAAACCCCGGTCTGTCTGGCTAAAGCGATACCGGTGGTTGAAAACCACCGTCTGTGGCGGCGTTCCGCCAGCCGTCCTGCGGACGGAAATGCCAGCTACTGACGTTCCCGTTTCCGAACGACACGCAGCCGCAGGCTCGCGGCGACAGACTTCAGTCCGTTAAATAGCGTTGCGTCCGTTCTTAAGACCGATTGCGAAATAAGCGTCTGCGTCGTTTTGAACCGAATGACCGAGTTTTTGGTGACATTTCAGTCACGTGAATTTCCAGAGTGGCCGCACAGGACATTGTAGAGGCCCATTTTCGTTGCAACTTGTCTATGTCGGTTATGTCTTATTTCGCAATCGATCTT
>JBBQPY010000095.1:0-20158 GCA_038216735.1 Chthonomonadales bacterium | reverse complement strand
AGCTGAATACGCCCGTTTTCCGAGCCGACCGCCATACGGTTGCCGAGGCGTGAGATCGCCACCGCTGTCAGCGTCGTCTCCATGTCCTGCATCCACAAAATCTTACCGCTGGTATCGCCGCACGCGACTGCGAAACTCGAGCCCGCCATATCCGAGAAAGCAGCAAGAAACTGCCGGCCATTCCCATCGAGCGTAGCATCGACATAGACGACTCGACGGTCGCCAAGAAAACGGCTCTTTTTTCCTTCATGAAAAAGGTAGAGGTCGTCGACGGTGATGCCGATACAACTGCTCGAACCCGCCGCCACGAGCAGTTTTCCCAGCGTCTCGACCGCAAACCCTGCGCGCAGGGTGGCGGCTCCGTCGAGCGCGACGAGTGTCAGATCGTAGGCGCGAGCTTCGAGCGGGCGCGGGAGTGCCAGCAGCGTCGCGCCGTCATCGTCAAGAGCGTAAGGAGCGATCGGATGCGTGCCGCGTAAGCGCTTCTCTCGCAGCAGATTGACGGTTCGTATGTTTGCCATGTGACTCTCGACGGGTTCGCAGAATGTAGGTTTCGCAGAATATAGAATTGGAAGAATAAAAGTATCGAAGAGTTAAGGATTTTGAAGTGAAAATCTGCCGGAGAGCAGACTCTTTTTGCCAGAATGAGGTTATTCCCAGGCAAGGCGCAGGACGCGGTGGTTGAGCGTGTCCGCAACGTAAATTTCGCCATTGGGACCGAGCGCGACACCCGAGGGTGCGCGAAACGAACCGAGTTTGGTCATGGGCGTGTCCATCATCGTCAGCGAATTGCCGTTCGCGTCGAAGACATGCAGGCGGTTCGCGCCCGATTCCGTGATATAGAGGCGTCCTTCGGCGTCGATCGCGACCTGATGCGGTGAGTTGAGGCGACGGAACTCGCCAAGCGCGTGCCCACCCCGCTGCCCAAAGTAGGTGTAGCGCGTGACATCGTTGGTTGAGCCGTCCGTGATATACACATTTTTGACCATATCGCAGGCGAGCGCAATCGGACGCACGACCCCCATTGTCGCATCGAAACCCCCGATATGCTGGCCGCTGTTGATATCGAACCGCAGTACACGCCCATTCATCGTGTCGGCAACCCAGAGCCTGCCCTCTGTGTCGAACATCACGCCCGACGGACTGCGGAACCCCGGCAGTACGCCTCGATGCTGACCGCTGAGGTGAAAGCACTGCACACGATTATTGCCCTGCTCGGCAACGAAAAAGAACTGCCCTCCCGGATGCACGGCAACCGACTGCGGTCCCCAGAGCTGCCCGGGTGCGTTGCCAGGTCGGCCATATATTTTCACGTCCCCATTGAGGGCGATGCGCTGCACACGGTGATTATTGCTGTCAACTACATAAAGCGCGCCATCCCGATCGACGTCCAGCCCGGTCGGTGCAGAGAATTGTCCAGCGCCTGTGCCTGGCTCCCCGATCACCTCGACGGCTTTGAGGCGCATCGGTTTCCAGCCGATGCCCGTATTGCCGGAAGGCAAAGGCGCATCAGGCTGCGGAACAGCACGGGGATTTTCGTTGCCAATCTCCAGGAAATCGAAACGGTCGCTCATGGTCACTTTTCTGGCAGTTTCGCGCCGGTCTATCCGATGCTGCGCGGCGCACAGGGAATAGCCCCAAAATCGTAAATCAATTTCGGATCGAATGAGATTACGATGTCGCCGTATCCCTATTCAATATACTACATTCATCGGCGATTTGGAAGGGGATGAAAAGGGCATTGCAGAGACGAACCTCTCGTCGGGCGCCACTGATCCTCAGGATTAGAGTGAGTCAACGGTCAGCAGTACGTTCTCAGCTGGGCAATAGACATCCCCTCTTGCAGAAGAAGCAATCCATGGAGTCAAAGGGCGGTGTCGGCACAATTCCGCAGATAATCGCGTATTTCGACGATGCGGGGAGTGTCGTTTTGTTCCGCCAGCCACCATAAAACAGCGACTTTATGCGCCCAGAATAGCAGTGATGTCTCTTTCTGAAATGTCTCGATCGAGACCTGTTCTCCACCGAACCGAGCGTATTCGTCCAGATAGTGCTGCGTCAGCCGTTGGCGACGATCGGGCAGTTCGTCGAGGAAAACTGCCGTATTCGACCAGTCCGGCACTCCCAAATACGGCGCGGCATCCGCGAAGCGCGGACCGAGACAGCTCTTGTGAACATCGAAAACGACCATACTTTCGTGCCCGCCGCGCCAGCCGAAATTGTCAGGAAGAAAATCCTGATGCAGAAGACCTCTGGGCAGCGCAGCAACGCGTCCGCAGAGGGTTTGTGCCGCTGAGCAAAGTCTGGCGAGTTCGTCGTCCCCAACGCCGCAATGCCGCAGGCTCTTCTCGATCTCATCACGTGCTGGCGGGAGCGCGCCGAACCCGGTGATCCACCAGCCGCCCACTTTACCGCCCTGCTCAAAAGGATACAGATGCGGGATCGCCTCCTGCGGCACAGGGCATGCATTGTAGCACGCGAGCAGGGAGAGCAGTTCCCGCCATTCGCTTTCGCTATGCCGATCGTATCCAATCGACGTCAGCCGTTCAAGAAATAGGATTTCATCGCCGTCACTGTGCTGAATCGTGCCATAGAGCTTTGGCATGGGAACGCCCGCGGCAGCCAGATAGCGATAGTGCGCTGCCTCTGATTTTGTCTTCCAGTTGAACTTTTTGACGAACACCTCGACTTGCGAGGTGAGACCCGAGGGTGTGGTGAGGGTGAAATGCAGAAGGAACTTGTCGCCGCACACACCCTGATTTTGGATCATCGGTGCGAAGCTGGCTACTCGAAAATGCGCGACAGAGGTCCCTGCAGCGTTTTCGACAATCGGGAGCAACTGCGTATAGCTCAGACCGAGTTGAGAAAGCACTGTCATGACTGCCTTTCTCACAGACAAATATTTCAGCAACGAACGCGCTTTCTACTGCTCTTCAACAGCTGCGCTGAAATCCGTTCATAGCATGTCGCCCCTCTCCCTGATGAGGCACGAATGGTAAGGAGAGAGGGGCAAGGCATGAGGGCTAAATGGCACTCACTGATTTGCGATTTTGAGCAGTTCGACCTCGAAGATCAGTGTGGAATTCGGGGGAATAGCTCCACCGCCTGCGCCGCGTTCGCCATAAGCCAGATTTGGTGGAATGATCAGCTTCCGCTTTCCGCCGACTTTCATGGTGGCAACTCCTTCATCCCAACCTGGAATTACACGCCGGACTCCTGCGCCCAGATCGAAAGTGAATGGATTCTGGCGATTGGTATTGGCGTCGAATTGCTTGCCATTCGTCAGCTTGCCAACATATAGAACGGAGACCGCCTGCCCGATTTTGGGCGAAGGTCCTGTGCCGACTTTGAGATCCTGATACTGCAGACCGGATTTGGTTTTGACCATCTTAGCCGCAGCCTTCGTCTTGCCTTTGGTCGTCTTAATACCGCTCTTTTTGGTGTCTTTTTTACTGTCGTCTTTGGGGGGACCCGCCAGCACCGAGACGGTTGCCAGCATCAGCGCGGCACAGGCTGCCATTTTGTATGCATTTCGCATCGTTCTATTCTGCTCCTTGTCTATTTTTGTCTTTTGGCGATTGTCAAATGTTCTCGCTCTTCGATTTGATTGTCGAAAGTCGTCAGCGGTCTGCTTCGATTACCACCGCATCCCTATTGTACCGCACACGGTGTGCCAAACATAGACATTGGCGGAGTCGATGGAACGTGACAGTCGGTTCAACAAATAGTCTCGTTATCAGACACCCCCTCGCATCACCTATACCTGACATACCCACAGAACGCGAAAGACACCAGAAATGTGACTCAGCAGTGCGGACGTCTATGCTATTTTTGTCCGGGATCGCAATTCATGCAGGTATCCCGCCTCAAAATGGCAAATACAGCATCAGTTTCACTTACGGACAACGATTCTCGTTAGCAGTCACTCGCATCGTGAAGAATAATTGCGAACAACTGGAAGGAGCGAAAAATGGCAGCATATGGAACAGGACCGGCGGCGCCGGGTTATCCAGGGCGTCCCAGAGTGCGTTTGGAGTTGCTCTCCGAAGCGTTTACGATGTTCGGGCAGCAGGCAGTTACCTGGATACTCTCCTCGGTAGTCGTGTTCGTAGTTGCAATCTTACTGTTCGGTCTTACGATGGCGCTTTACACGATGCTTGTCGTCGCTACCGCACAAAGTTCGATCGGATGGGTAGTAGGATTGTTTGGGCTCATTCTTTTCGCAATACCGCTCGCAGGTATTTTAGTGATGACAGGCGGGCAGTACCGCATGGCGCTCAAACAGATGCGTGGCGAACCCATTGCAGTCGGTGACTTATTTAGCGTAACCGACATCATCGGACCCATTGCGATTACGGCCTTACTTATCGGAGTGTTCACTATGATCGGCGCAATTGCCTGTATTGTCGGCGCCTACGTGGTGGCCGGGCTGATAATACTTGCGCTACCGCTGGTAATCGACCGGCGCGTCAAGCCTATAGAAGCGATCAAACAGAGTTATGAAGCTCTCAAAGGCGAATGGGTGATGGCAACCGTTTACTACTTTGTCGTTGCGTTAGTCGCTGGCTTACTAGGACCCATTACTCTTCCGTTGCTGCCGATCTGCGTCGCGCTGCTATACCGCGAAGTCTTCCTCGCTGGCGCTGTAACGAATCAGCAAGTTCCGATGCCCGGCGGCTATCCGCCAACGAATACATTCGGTGCCCTTCCCTACGGCACTACGTCTTCCGCCTATGGAACTCCGACAATCGAGACCGCTCCCTCGCCGCTATACAGCACACCGGTACCTGCTGCACCGCTGCTCAGCCAGGATATGCCCGTAATGCCGCCGGAAGCTCCTGCTCCAGCATCACCCCCCGCTGCTCCGACAATGGACTTTTCTGCGCCGCAAACAGTGCCTGCTGCGCCTGAGACAACTCCCTATGTTGGCGGCTACGCCGACGAAACGCTCCCGGCAGACGGGCATATTGAGGCACAAAATCCCCATGCCTCCGACAATGAGCCACCACCGCACCCCTGAGCGCATCTGAATTGGTGTCGCCATTGCGAAGCCCCTTTCTGTCCAGCACAACAACGCGGGACAGTGAGGGGTTTTTGTGTTCGCAAACAATCACACCGGAGCGAACGCACATTCTAAACCTGACAAATGCTATACTAATAGTCAAGAATAGAATTCAGAACAGGAGTGACAAAGGCGATTCGGTGGAACATCACAGTACAGCCGCTCGTAATTTTAATTATGACATTCAATACTATCGCCTCCCTATCACAAACGAAATACGTGGATCAGCATACCCAACGGGACCAGACTGCAAACAGCGGAAACGAACTGCGCAATGCCCCCGCCTCGCTCATCGACCTTATCGGGAACACACCGCTCGTTCGCATGAACCGTATCGTGCCGCGCAACCCACGTGTGCAGGTGTACGGCAAAGCGGAGTGGGCAAACCCGGGAGGCTCAGTCAAAGATCGTGCGGCGCTCAGCATGATTCTGGCTGGCGAGCGCAGCGGCGCGCTCCGCCCCGGCAAAATACTGCTCGATTCGACTTCCGGTAACACAGGTATCGCCTACGCGATGATCGGTGCGGCCCGCGGCTATCCTGTCCACCTCTGCCTGCCCGCCAACGCGAACGAAGAGCGCAAACAGATGCTCCGCGCCTATGGCGCGAAACTGATCATCACCGATCCGTTGCTCTCTTCAGATGGCGCGATCCTCAAAGCCCGCGAACTATACGCTGCCGAACCGGCAAAATATTTCTACCCTGACCAGTACAACAATCCGGCGAACTGGCAGGCGCACTATGAAACCACTGGACCGGAAATCTGGCGGCAGACAGACGGGCGCATCACGCATTTTGTAGCTGGTCTCGGGACAAGCGGTACCTTTATGGGAGCGGGGCGCTTCCTGCGGGAAGTAAACCCGGACATTCGATTGATAGCCTTTCAGCCCGACTCGCCCTTTCATGGACTGGAAGGCATGAAATTTATGCCGACGTCGATCGTCCCCGGCATCTATGACCCTTCGCTCGCCGACGAGAACCGTGAGGTCGGGACGGAAGCGGCGCATATTATGGTCAAGCGGCTTTCACGAGAAGAAGGAATACTGGTCGGTATTTCCGGCGCTGCGAACCTCGTCTGTGCATTGGAAGTCGCGGAAGAGATCGAGCACGGAGTCGTCGTCTGTATCTTCTGCGACAGCGGAACTCGTTATCTCTCGGAAAGGTTCTGGCGCGACTCAGAGACGGAGGCCGACGGTGATCCGGTTATCTGACGAACACCATGCTGCAATCGGCGCACATGGTGCGCGCGAGTTCCCACAGGAGTGCTGCGGGGTGCTGCTCGGCGATTTAGAAAATAGTGTGGGTAACATAGATGAGGTGGTAAAGATTGTACGCGAACTGCGTCCTTTGCCCAATATTTTCGAGCCGAATTTGGATTTCGAAGCGACCACAAACCCGATGGAAGCATCGTCAGGGCAAGCAGAACCCACCAATCTGCCAGGACGCGAACGCCGCTATTTGGTTTCGCCGGATGTGATGTTTGCATTGATGCAGGAGGAGCGGCGTACGAAGCGTAAAATCCTCGGGTTTTATCACTCACACCCGAATCACCCTGCACAGCCGAGCGCGTACGACCGCGACTGGGCGTCACCCTGGTACACTTATATCATCGTCTCGATATTGGATGGCACGCCAGATACACTGACTGCCTGGCAGCTCAATGAGGACGGAGACGCCCTCATTTCAGAAACGATCGAAATAGTATGATGTTTGTTATTGCGTGACGACTGTCCCGTGGTTTTCGACCGCCCGACCGTATGCAGGACGTCTGATTAGCAGTCACTTCGTATCTCATCCGTAGGGCGATTGGCACATTGTATGAGTTTGCTGGCAGTTTTCGATCGATTTATTATCTAACGGCGCAGCACAAATAATGCGTGTGTGACATACAGGTAGAAAATCCTATCTACAATTAACAGTTCTAGTCGAATTGGAAGGCAGAGACACTGATGGCAAAAGTATTGATACCGACTGCGCTGCAGCAGTTCGCGGGCGGCACCGATGAACTCGAAGCGTCGGGCAGCACCGTGCAGGAGGTCGTTGACCAACTGAGCGAAAAATATCCCGATCTCAAGAAACATCTGTTCAACGAAAAAGGCGAACTGCGCCATTTCGTCAACATCTATAAAGGCGCTGAAGACACGCGTACGCTCGAGGGGCTGGCGACGACAGTGACAGACGATGATGAGCTTAGCATCGTGCCGAGCATTGCGGGCGGCTCCGATCTGCTCGAGCGCCCCGCGCAGCCGAAAATGCCGCTGCTCAATATCGCCAGCGTCGTCGAGCCGGAGCGGAGCGATGCGGCGGAACTGAACAATGAAGAGATACTGCGTTACAGCCGCCATCTGATGCTGCCTGAGGTCAATCTGGAAGGACAAAAAAAGCTCAAGGCGGCGAAAGTTCTGCTCGTGGGGACCGGCGGACTCGGCTCCCCGCTCGCGCTCTATCTGGCGGCGGCGGGCGTGGGCACATTGGGGCTCGTCGATTTTGATGTCGTAGATCTGACCAACCTGCAGCGCCAGATCGTTCATGGCACGAAAGATGTCGGGCGTCCAAAGATGATTTCGGCCAAGGAGACGATCGCCGATATCAACCCGAACGTCGAAGTCCTGGGCTACGAAGAGCGTTTCACTTCCGAGAACGCAATGGAGATCGCGCGCCCGTTCGATATCATCATCGACGGCACGGACAATTTCCCGACTCGCTACCTGACCAATGATGTTTCTGTACTGCTCGGCAAGCCGAATGTCTATGGCTCGATCTTCCGTTTCGAGGGACAGGCATCCGTATTCTGGGCAGAAAAAGGCCCCTGCTATCGCTGCCTCTACCCTGAGCCGCCCCCGCCGGGACTTGTGCCGTCGTGCGCGGAGGGTGGCGTCCTAGGCGTACTGCCCGGTATCGTCGGCTGCATTCAGGCAACCGAGGCGATCAAATTGATCCTCGGGATCGGCAGCCCGCTTGTCGGTCGTCTGCTGCTGTTCAATGCGCTCAAAATGCAATTTCGCGAGCTCAAACTGCAAAAAGACCCAGGATGCCCGATCTGTGGCACGAACCGGACGATCACCGAACTGATCGACTATGAGGCGTTCTGCGGTATACGCGGCGAAGAGACGGAGGCACAGCCCGTGGAAGAGAGTGAAGAGATTTCGGTGCGTGAACTCAAAACGCGCATCGACAGCGGCGAGAAATTGATGATCGTCGATGTTCGCGAACCCCACGAATATGCGATCGCGCGCATTCCAGGCACAACGCTGATTCCGCTCGGGCAGATCGCAGAGCGTTCGGGCGAGCTCGATAAAAACGCCGAAATCATTCTGCACTGCCGATCCGGTAAACGGAGTGCGGAGGCGCTCGGCATTCTGAAGGGCAAGGGCTATACACACCTGAAGAACGTCGTTGGCGGCATTCTCGCCTGGAGTGATGAAATCGACCCGTCCGTTCCGAAGTACTAGTCGGCTCGTTGTCGAACTAAAATGGACGAGTTCGACCTCACCCCCTATCCTCTGTGTTCGTGCCTCACTGTGAGAGGAGGCGCACATGGCTGTACTGTTACCGATTTTGGCTTCCCTCTCTTCACGAGCTTGAGAGTGTACAGGGAACGGGAGTGAGGTCGTATTGCCTGAAGCTTGGGAAAGAAGGCGTCGGGGGTAGGTCATCGGACATATACAGAAGTCGTGAAACCGAGTCGGCGGTGTGGGCGTAGTCGCTAGGATTGCGAAACAACCCTGCATTCCAAGACGAGGCTCCCAGATGCTGTCGATACCGGAAAACCGATTGCCCTCCCGCGCCGCCGCGGTCACTTTTTTTTGCAAGGCGACCCTGCTTCAGCTGCGACGCGGATGCATCGATATCGTGAGTGGCGTCCACCGCTTGTCTGCGGGCAGCAGTACAGATTTCCCTTTTCTGCTTGCCGAATCACGTACCACGCTCTGGATCGAGGAGAACCTTGCCGAAAAGTCGCTTCAACTCGGCAAGGTCGAGAACCTGCGCCGCGCACTGCGTCAGCTGAATGGCGCCGCGATCGCCGATGGTGGACTGTTTAGTTTCTGGAAGCAGATCGGGCGCGCAACGCTTCGCCGTGGCTATGTGCCGGGCAGACAGATGCGCGAGGGCTGCCTGTTTCCTGCGATCGGCGGCGGTCTCTGCCAGCTCTCGAATGCGCTCTATGATGTCGCGCTGCAAGCCGAGTGTGAGATCGTCGAGCGTCACCCGCACTCCCGAATCGTACCTGGTTCGGCAGCCGCCCGCGATCGTGATGCCGCAATCGCCTGGAACTACCTCGACCTCCGCTTTCGCCCGTCACAGCCGATGCTGGTCGAAGCCCGCATGACCTCTGACGAATTGATCGTGCGCCTCTACGGGCAGTCTGCTCCGCCACAATCGCTATCGATGCCACCGCTTGTCAATATGCCTGCCAATTACGTCTCCCTTGCCTCCCTCACGAATCCGCTGATCCGTGACACGCGCAAGATTCTCGATCCCGCCGCACATAGCTGCCTCACCTGTGAGCAGGACGCCTGCTTTCGTCACAACTTCAGGATGGTAAAAACATTTCTGTCAGGGAACGAGGATGGCAAAGAGGACGGGCGCAAAGCCTATCTGGTCGGAGAATGTACGCCGGAGTTTCAAGAGCATTTGCAGAGACATCGTCGGGCAGCTGACCTGCTCGCCATTCCCTTGGATGGGAAAATTTGGCGCCAGCAGCGCTATGCCTGGGACACAGCTGTTTACCATAGTGTGGGGACTGCTACAGTTCAGACGGTGCGTCGATCGGTAATTTCGCGAAGGCTGGGTAAATACGGAGCGGCTCGTTTGCAGGCACAATTGGAAGGGGACGAAGCGTTGGCGAAACGACTGGCAGCGACGCTGACTCCCGACGTGACACGCGTCTGCGTCGCGCAGTCGCTCCTGCCCTATTTGTGGCGTGACGGCCATTTAGGTGGGCGCCGGTTCGACGTGTTGATGACGCGGCGGCCGCTGCAAACGCTCCATGAAAATCTCGACGAAGCGCTTGCACAGCATCCTATACGGAGCACACTCGGCGAGTTTCGTGCTCCGGACTGGCTCGTCGAATCGGAGGCGGAGGCGTTAGCAGCAGCAGACACGCTGATCACGCCTCACACGGGAATCGCCGCGCTCTATCCGGACAAAACGCTGCTTCTGGACTGGAAATTACCAGATTCAAGCGCTTCCTCTTCAAGCGCCTCCTCAGGCACTATACCATCTGCTCTGGCCAGCAGAAAGATAGTCTTTCCCGGACCCACAGCGGCGCGTAAAGGCGCTTATGAGCTGCGGGATATTGCACGTGAACTCGATCTGGAAATTGTATTGCTGGGAGGCGAACTTGAAGGCGATGGTTTTTGGGAGGGGGTGCGCACCTGCCGGAGTGGACGGGGTTCCACTGACTGGCTCACGGGCATTGCGGCTGTTGTTCAGCCAGCGCTCGTCGAGGACCATCCACGCACACTGCTGCGTGCGCTCGCTGCCGGTGTACCTGTAATCGCAACATCTGCCTGTGGAATCGAACGTCTGCCCGGTGTCCAGACTGTCCAGTATGGCGATATAGACTCGCTCAGGTCAGCGTTATTGAACGTTCTGCCAGGTGTGTCGGTGACAGGTTTGTATGGGATCGAACGGGCGATGATGACGCGGGTCGGAAGATAGACATGCGCAGGTCATAAATTCTTCCCGTGCAGTGTTGCTCAGACCCAGGACTGACGTCTCGGTCTGGAAGCAAGCATCAGTCATGCCTTCACCCCCGACCCCTCTACCTGCCATTCGTGCCTCATTCGGGATAGGTGAGAAGCCAGTGCTAGCAGGTCAGAGTACCGGGCCCAGCAGCCAGGGAGCGTACTCGTCCTCGCCCAACCCCTGCTCCTCACTCTTTGTTTTTTGACCGCCCGCAACTGCAACCAATGCCTCGAAAATCTGCTTTCCGACATCAGCGATCGGCACACCATTAAAGATTACGCCTGCATCGATGTCCATATCGTCCTCCATGCGGACGAAGAGGGGCGAGTTGGTTGCGATCTTCAAGGAGGGGGTCGGCTTGAAGCCCAGACAGGAGCCGCGCCCGGTCGTGAAAGCGACCAGATTGCAGCCGCCTGCGACCAGGCCCGTCACCGAAACCGGATCGTGACCGGGCGTGTCCATGAAGGTGAATCCCTTCTTATCGATACGCTGCCCGTATTTGTAGACCTCGACGAGCGGTGTCGTCCCCGCCTTCGCGACTGCCCCGAGCGACTTCTCGTAGATTGTCGTCAGCCCACCCTCCTTGTTGCCGGGAGAAGGATTGCCGTCGATCGTCGCGCCCCAGACGCCGGTATACCACTCCCACCAGCGCATCAGCGCCACCAGTTTCTCGCCGACCTCGCGGCTCACCGCGCGCCGCGTCAGCAGGTGTTCTGCGCCATAGGTTTCGGTGGTCTCCGCCAGCACCCATCCGGCACCATAACGCACGAACTCATCGCCTGCGATGCCGAGTGCGGGGTTGGCAGTGATGCCGGAGTTGCCGTCGCTGCCGCCGCAGTTGGTGCCAACGATCAGGCTCGAGAGCGGCTGTGACGTGCGCCGCGCCGCGCTGGCCTTCTTCAGCAGCTTGATGGTCTCTTCGATGCCCTTCTGAACGGTTTTGCGAACGCCGCCCGACTCCTGGATTGTGATCGTGGGAGGTAGCTGCGGGCGTCCGGCAGCGAGCGAATCGAGCGTGATCAAGCCCTGATTCTGCGCCAGCGCGATCGCCTGATTCATTTCGCACCCTAGACCGACCAGCAGATAACCGCCAACGTTCGGGTGATCGGCGAAGCCTCCGATCGTCCGCTGCAGCTGAACGTAGTCCGCGCCGCCGAGGTGCTGCCCGCAGCCGCTTTTATGGATCAGAGGGTTGACGCCGTCGATGCCGGGGAAATCCGCGAGCGCGCCGGGTGCGCGGAACGCGTCGGCGATCGCGCGTACGGTCGACGAGGAGCAGTTGACGGTCGAGACGAGCGAGACATAGTTGCGGGTTCCGACCCGTCCGTCGGCGCGCAGATAGCCCGGGAAGGTGCGCTGCTGTGCTTCGGGGTAGTAGTCCACGGCGGGAATATCGGAAGCGTAGGCATAATCGAGGGTGAGGGCGGTGTCGCCTGCGCCCTGCCCCGCTCCAAAGCCGAGGTTGCGCGTGTGTACCCATTCGCCGGGCGCAATGTCGTCGAGCGCGTAGCCGATGATCTGCCCGTATTTGCGAACCGGCTGTCCGGTGCAGATCGGATGCAGCGCGAACTTATGTCCCGGCGGCACATCGCTGCGTATTCGCAGTTCGTTTCCTTCGCGCACGAGCGCAGTTCCGCCCGCGATTTTGACTTTCGCTACGCCAACATCGTCGCCTTCGCGCAGCAGGATCGCCGCCGCATTCCACTCTAAAACCGCTTCCGTCATTGGTTCGTTCCCTTATACAATTATGTTCGACTTCTAGTAAAAGTCGCTTCTTTTCGTTCTCTGAATCTGCCGTTGATTGTGCTTCGTGCACCAGGAGAATATTCGGTAGACGTGGCAGCTTCTCCTGCCAGTATGCGTTTAGTCAGTTGCCGCACCGACAAGGCGAAGCGCAGCAGTCAGCCTAAAGCAATACAGGGCGCAGCAAGCAGCGCCCCTACAGATTTCTGTTCGCTTTCGGATTTTCTGTATCGGTCGACCATTGCAGCGGATTGTGATAGATGTATGTGCGAACTTGATCCATTTCCTGCTCATCTCGGACGATACGCTCGTGATAGTTTCGCTGCCAGAAAGGTTGTTCGGCGCGATCCAACAAACGATTTGCAGCAATGGCGGAAAGGGATTTGAAGGCGCGAAGGACTCCGCCCAACGCAACCTTCGGGGTTGCCTCACCCGTTAGATCAACAAAACCCGTAGGGGCGCTGCTTGCTGCGCCCTCTTTTGCCTTCGCCAGGTTCACTTTCGCGTTGGCTGCAACCTCTTTCATCTCTCCTGACGCAACATCGGTTTTGTCTGGCTTGTCCGCTTCCACGAAGACGAGTATTCCGTGTAGATGATTTGGCATAAGAACGTAATCGTCTAGTACAACAAACGGAAATCGTTTCGCGATTGCGTTCCATGCATCCTCGACTGCCCGACCAATCTCTGAAAGCGCAGTCATACCATCGCAAATTTCGCAGAGCAGACGTTCGCGGTTGTGGATACAGATAGTGACGAAATAGACACCGTCCTTCGAATAGTCGTAGTCGTCCATGCGTATCGAATGGCGGTGATGTCGGTCGGGATCGTAACGCAACTGACAATCTCCTGCCAATACCGGATAGCTCGCTTTTCGCATTGTCGAATAAAAAGCGGGGTCATATTTTGTACGACATTGTACTGCGACAACCCAAAGCCGTCAGCTAGAAATATTTCGCTTACTTACGCACTTCCTTCGAGGCGGAACTGCCTCAACAATACACCATCAGGTACTCGATTTCTTCGCTTCCCACTTTCACATCGATGTTGTGCTCTTTTATAAGCTCGCGACAGAGTTTCCGCAAATCGCTCCATATGCTCTACTTGCTCAGGCTCTCTCTGCTCCAATAAGATGGATCATCCCCATTTTCCCATCCATTATTCTCAATCGCCTCCCTCAGGTCCATTATATTCACACACAGCTCTTTATCGAAAGATTTCAGATCGTCGATTCCCCCCCACTCAAAATACGATTTTGTATAACTGCCAAGGTCGGACGTGAGGACTTCCAAAGGGAAGCGTGTAATCAGATGACCCTCGGACAGGTCGAAATTGTCTTCTTTTTCGAGAATCGGGACGAGAGGAATTTGCTCGATCGCAACCATCGCAAAAAAGACGATTAGGCAGCAGAAGCATTTCTCCATACCCTCAGCGCTCATACAGTCTTACCTCGCCTTTCCAGACCATTTTCACTTTCAGTTCGCAACTCGAGTCCGTGCGCCAGAATTGATAATATTGACCGGCGATTACGACCCACCACCTGTTACTATACCAACATTTTTTCTTCCTGCAAACCCGTCATGAAAAGCCCGAGTGCTTCCTATTTGACGAATGCCTTTGTACAGGCCTAATTCAGCAGACGGACGCGCATATCCTGCGGACTTGCAGCTCAGTCGAAAACTAAGAGACAACGACTGCCAGTCTGGAAAATCCGTTTGCTGCAGGCAGGACGAATGCCCGAGCGCAGGGAACTATACCCTGCAGATGGACGACATTCACCCGTCCCACTCGCCACAATAAGTCAGCCGAAACCTATCGAAAATTGACAGAAAACACAGGGAGTCGCCATTCCATGCACTTCGATACCGACGCCGTTCGCGCTCAATTTCCCGCCCTCGCCCTACGGTTTCCCGAATATAACGATCAGCCCGCCGTGTTCTTCGACAGCCCTGGCGGAACCCAGGTGCCGCAGTCTGTGATCGACGCCGTCTCCGGCTACTACCGCGACACCAACGCGAACGGCGGCGGAACCTTCCTCAGCAGTCAGCGCACCGATGCGGTCGCCCGAAACGCCCGGCAAGCGATGGCAGACCTGCTCAACGCCCCCGATCCGGACACGATCCTGTTCGGACCGAGCATGACGACGCTCACCTTCCACCTCGCCAATGCGATCAGACGCACGCTCAAACCGGGGGACGAAATCGTCGTCACGACCCTCGATCACGACGCCAACGTAACCCCCTGGACGGATTTAGAGGAAGCGGGCGCGATCATCAAAGTCGTCGATATATACCCAGACGACTCGACGCTCGACATGGAAAGTTTCGCCGCTGCGCTCACCTCACGAACACGTCTCGTCGCCGTGACACACGCCTCCAATGCGACTGGGACGATCCCGAACGTCGCTGAGATCGTACGCATGGCACACGCCGTCGGCGCGCTCGTTTTCATCGACGCCGTACAGTTCTCGCCGCATGGTCTGATCGACGTTCAAGCGTTGGACTGCGATTTCCTCGCCTGCTCCGCCTACAAGTTCTTCGGTCCGCATATCGGCGTCCTGTATGGAAAACGCGAGCATCTCGAACGCTTCACGCCACAAAAAGTGCGCCCTGCCAAGGACGTCATCCCGTATCGGTGGGAGATGGGGACGCCAAACTATGAAGGGCTCGCTGGCACGGCTGCGGCAATCGACCACATGGCGGAGGTCTATACTCACACTGAAGGCGCACCGATGACAGTTAGGCAGACAAGTGACGCAGAGAGTGAAAGAAGCATTTCTCCCGTCTCCCTAACGAAGAATGAGTGGCAGGGAGAGGGGTCGGGAGTGAGGGCTAGCGTTATGAACGAACGCCGCCGTAATTTAGAGGCTTCGATGAACGCGATACAGCAGTATGAGCAGAGTCTGGCAGGGCGACTTATCGCAGGCTTACAGAGGTTCGACGACCTCAAGATCTACGGGTTGACGGACACAGGACGGGCTGCAGAGCGTGTACCTACCGTCGCCTTCACCTGGAAGCGTCTCGCGCCGCGCCCGACCGCCGCACACCTCGCGGTACACGGAATCCACTGCTGGAGTGGCAACTACTATGCGCTGAGACTCATGGAACGGCTCGGGCTCGAAGAGACTGGCGGCGCAGTGCGAATCGGACTGGCACACTACAACACAATCGGCGAGATCGACCGTTTGCTTGCCGTTCTAGACACAGTCCCGAAACTCGGATAGTACCTGCATTCTCTCCTCCTCTTTTGCATTTGTGCAAGGAGCGGGCTGGGCACGGTACATGTACTCCTTTGCTTTTGTTCAAGGACGAAGCCGGGGCAGCCCGTTACGAAGCTTCAGCACATAATCTCTGGTAGAATGCAGGGAAGACGGATACCAGCCATTCCCTCTCACTGGAAGGACAAATCCCATGCGTCACAGCGCCTTTACGCTGATCGAACTGCTCGTCGTGATCGCAATAATCGCGATCATTGCCGCCATCCTCTTTCCCGTTTTCGCGCAGGCGCGTGCCAAAGCGCGCGAAGCGGTCGGTATCTCCAACCTGAAACAGATTGGCACCGCGCTTACGATGTATCGCCAGGACTACGACGGCGTGAACTGCCGCCACCGTTTCTGCCCTGACAATCCAGCTGACGCGCTTTGCGATGCCACCCCGGGACCGACCTACACCGGTCCAAACGAAATTTGGTGGGCTCCTTACGATAACTCGGTGAAGCCCGATTCGTCGGGACCGTTCCCGCACTATCACGCCGGGTTTTTACAGCCCTATATCAAAAACGTACAGATTTTCAAGTCACCGGATGCGACACAGTGGCAGAGCGGTTATGCGATGTCCTACATCACGGGCGGACCGATGGGCGCAAGCGATGCCGCTGTCGAGAACCAGACCGCAAACTTCGTCTGGGAACACGCGAGGACGCCCGCCTGTGCCGACGTAACTAAACCTGTTTCGCCGCGAGGACCATGGCAGCCGTTCGAGGGCAAGGGGTCTGATACGCACTATCCGCATCGTCATAATGGCGGGATGCTGTTTATGCGTGTCGATACGAGCGTGAAATGGACACAACCGAGAGCGATCAAAGCGAGCGACTTCTATAATACCCTGCCCTAGAAAATGGTGTCGGATCAGCCTTACTCCGTAAAACGAAAACAGGGACTTGCAGTTCCTGTTTTCGTGGCGTTCCGGCAGTCGTCCTACGTACGATATCTCGATTGACCAGGGCTGATTCGTTCGTCGGAGGACTGGCACGCGTTGTCACCTTGCCACTAGTTTTCAACCCCCAGATGCTATACGAAGAAACGAAGGTTCGATATTCAGCGGGCAAACAGGAGCGGGCGAACGGCGTCGATGAGACCGTGTTCATAGCATTTGCGCTGGAAGGCAAACAGACCTTCCAGCTGCAGGGGCGTCAAATCGTAGTTCATCACATGCATCAAATAGTCGGCGCAACGGTCGAACGGCAGACGAAACTCAATCGACCATTTCTGCGCCAGAGCTTCGAGCCGTTGCAAACCCCATGTCTTCGCGTCGGTAAGGGCGCGAACCATATCCTCCGAAACGCGATCGCGCCGCGCCAGCCAGCAGGCATAGACGAACGGCAAACCAGTCAGCTTCTCCCAGCCATATCCCAGATCGTAGACTGTGACACCCGGCATCAGATCGAACAGTTTCAGGTCGCCAATAATCAGACCGGCGTCGCATACCGCGAGCATCGCTTCTAAACTGGGGGCGTGATGTTCGTAGTGCGGCGTAATACCGAACTGTTCCGCGAGGATTATTTGCGTGAGGGCGGCGGAGGTCAGCGACGAGGTATCGAGCGCGACAGATCGGATTTGATCGAGGGGCGTTTTCGAGAAGAGACGCACGCTTTTGACAGCGCCATAGGCAGAAATCGAAATGCCCGGAATGAGAAGCAGTTCGGGGTTCTGGAACGCCTCGAAGATCGAGACGTTGGCGACATCGAGTGCGTCTTCGCGCAGCATTCGCGCCAGGTGAGACGGCACCGCGTACGAGATCTCCGCGTCCGCATCGCAGTCCGGACTATGAAACCAATCGACCTGCGGCTTCGCATTCAGGTACGGCACGCTCCCGATACGCAGTGTCATCTGTCCCTTTCGTGCTGCTTCAGCCTATCGCACCAGCAGATCGATCGTTACGAACGCCAGCAGACTCATGCTGACCCAACCGTTGAGCGTGAAGAATGCCACATCTATGCGGTGCAGATCGTCGGGCTTGACCAGACTCTGCTCATAGATGATCAGTCCGGCGACTACCGCTACGCCCGCGAAATAGACCCCATGCAGCCCGCTCAATTTGCCGATCACGATCAGCAGGCAGAGCATTACGAAGTGCATACCCCTCGAAACTAGCAGCGCGTTGGCTTTCCCGAGCGCTTTCGGAATGGAGTGCAGCGGCGAAGCGACATCGTTCTCGTAGTCCTGCAAAGCGTAGATTATATCGAAGCCGCCGATCCAGAGCATCACGACCGCACCGAGCAATAAGGGCACCGTATCGAATGTGCCCCGCACCGCGAGCCAGGCACCGATCGGAGCGATCCCGATCGCGAAGCCGAGAATCAAATGGCAGAGTGCGGTAAACCGTTTCGTGTACGAGTAGCCGAGGATCGCGACGAGCGCGACTGGCGACAGCAGGAAGCAGAGCCGGTTGAGCTGGAACGCCGCAAACTCGAAAAGCAGGAGGGAAACGATCAAAAATAGCCCGACCTGTGTGCGCGAAAGTAGTCCTGCGGGGATATGGCGGGCGGCGGTACGCGGGTTGGCTTTGTCGATCTCAGCGTCCGCAAGCCGATTGAACGCCATCGCCGCGCTTCGCGCCCCGACCATCGCCAGCAGCACATAAAAAACCGTGTGCGTGGTTAAGCCCTGCGGTGCGGTGCGTGCCGCAAGCAGCAGCGCGATCAGCGCGAACGGCAGCGCGAAAATCGTATGCTCGAACTTGATCATGTTCAGTATCAGCCGCGTCTTCGAGGCAAAAGCCTGTGCCATGACATTCGTCCTTTCGCTCTAATTCGTGAATAATTCCGCTGCAATTCAGTCCTCGCCCGTCCCCCACTCATTGATCAGCGTCTGCGGGATTCCGAGCTGCTGCAAAATACGCGCGACCACGAAATCGACCAGATCGGCGATCGACTGCGGTTTGTGATAGAAGCCCGGCGCGGCGGGCAGGATCGTCGCACCTGCCTCGGCAAGCTGTGTCATGTTCCGCAGATGGATCAGGTTCCAGGGCGTTTCACGGGGAACCAGGATCAGCCTGCGCCGCTCCTTGAGACATACGTCCGCCGCCCGTGTAACCAGATCGTCGCTGATTCCGTTCGCGATCCGCGCGGCCGTACCCATCGAACACGGCACGATCACCATGCCGTCGTGCGCGAACGAGCCGCTCGCGGGCGGCGAAAAGTAGTCACGCTTATCGACGAACTTCAGCACGTCGGTCTGGAAGCCGAGCAGCGTTTCCGCCGATAGATTGCGCGGATTGACGGCGCGACCGGTCTCGACGCCGATCACCTGCAGCGCCTGATCCGAGAGCGCAACATATATCTCGGCGCAGTGCGGAATCGCCAGCTCCAGAAACCGCAGAGCGTACGGGGCGCCGCTCGCGCCGGTCATCGCGACGACCAGACGCCGTGTCGGAATAGGCAAAGTCTCGGTGGACACGGCTATTCGACCTGCATTTCACAGAGCGCAGTCTGCAGTCCCGCCTCATCGCATGTCAGGAATCCGCGTACCAGTCGTTTGCACGGGGCCATCGTCGCGAGCGTCATCAGACCTTCGCGCAAGAGGATGCGGTCGTGAAGCATCATATTGCGAGCGCAGTCTTCGCGCGTAAAGAGCGCGCGGCTCGTGATGATTCCTGCAGGATCGCGGCGTATCGGGTCGAGAGCTCGAACCGAGCCAGCATACATCGCCATATAGGTGTGCGGGTGCGGATAGCTGCGTCCTGGTATCTGCGCAGTGCAGGCTATCTTGAGCACCGCGAACAGCGTGTAGTCCGGACACAGGTGCGCGCACGCCTCCTCGTAGACCTCGCGGGTCATCGCCTCTTCACGGGTCTCACCCGCTTCGAGTCGTCCGCCAGGAAACCCGAACATTCCCTTGCGATCACAAACGACAAGCACACGACTGCCGTGCAGCGCGACGATATGCACCGAAGTCGTCGGGGCATCGTCTGGCAGAACGAGGCAGCGCGTCGCAGTCAGCCGAACGGGCTGCGCCCCCCACTGCATCGCGACGTCGAATAGCACATCCCCGTCCTCGATCGCGGTTTCACGCTCCTGCTGCAACAACTCTGGCACTGCCTGTAATTGTTCTGATGAGTTATCGAACGATTGTTCCGGTAGTTGTTCTGGTTGTAACGTCTCTGAATCCAATTTTGCCTCAAGCTGGCGGAAGTCGCCTAATCGATTTCCTTGATTATACTCGTTATTCCCCGCGTCCGTGTGTATACTGTTCGGCTGCTCACAGGCCGAGTGTGCTCCAGAGACCATCGATTCGAGCTTTTATATCAGGTGACATTTCGATTACGTCGGGCCACTCGCGCGTAAAACCTTCGGCTGGGAGCTTCTTCGTGCAGTCGAAACCTACTTTCGAGCCGAAACCGAGCGCGCGCGAAGAGTGATCGAGAACGTCGATCGGACCGCGCACGACG
>JBBQPY010000094.1:0-20178 GCA_038216735.1 Chthonomonadales bacterium | reverse complement strand
GAACAGGTCTCCCCCTTCACCGGTTTCGACCGGGTTTCAACACTGGGCTAACTACTCACTTGCTTTGCAGGCTGGACCGACGTCCGAAGTGCGCGGGAGCCTGCCCGTGCCGCCCTCCGATCGACTGACGAGGGCGGCTGCCACACAACCGTATCCAGTTCAGAATAAAACAGAGAAATCTGTCGGCTGCACTGCCTACACAGCGTCTCGCGGGGTAAACTCGCGCCGCAATTCCAACGGAGGTCACGTTTCATGCTACAGGCAATGTTTTCCGGTGTCAGTGGACTGCAGGTTCACCAGACCAAACTCGACGTAATCGGCAACAATATCGCAAACGTCAACACGATCGGCTTCAAAGCCGGGCGCGTGACCTTCGAGGATCAGCTTTCCCAGACGCTGCGCAATGCCGCCTCACCCGGTACCAATGTCGGCGGGCAGAACCCGGCGCAGGTCGGGCTTGGCGTACAGCTCGGCGCGGTGGACACCCTTCAGACGCAGGGCAACCTGCAGACGACCGGCAAAAACACCGACATGGCGCTGCAGGGAAACGGATTTTTCATGGTCGGCGACGGCACAAATGTCCTCTACACCCGTGACGGCTCGTTCGACCTCGACAGCGATGGCGTACTCGTCAACCCGGCCAACGGGGAAAAACTGCTCGGCTATGTCGCCGACTCCGCAGGCAATGTCGATACGACCCAGCAGATCACCGGGCTCAGTATCCTCAAAATACCGGTCGGTTCGCTGACCTCCGTTCGGCAGACGACCGCTTCCGCCTTCGTCGGCAATCTCGACGCCGCCAGTTCACTGCTTTCGACAAAAGTCGCTTTCGACGGAAACATCAAGACCGACCCGACATCGATCACTACCAACGCCTATGATAATTTAGGCAATGCGCATCCGATCGTACTGACGCTCAGCGGCAAGACAACCGCCGCTGGCGTCGACACCTTCAATGCAGTGTTGACTGTCGACGGCGCAGCAGTTCCCGGCGGTCCTTTCAACATGCAGTTCACCACAGCAACCAACGCATTTCTGAGCACCAACCTGCCGTCCTCTGCGGCTGTTACTGGTCTCAATGGCGCATCGAACTTCACGATTTCTGGTATCACGTACGCGGCGACGATGAAGGACGACCCCACGGCTGCCGCTAATGGCACCGCGATAGCCGACGGACAGTCTGGTTCGCTCCCAACCTGGAGCACATCGATCAACGTCTATGACAGCCTCGGCGTCAAGCATTCTCTGGTCTACAAGTTCACGCGTCAGATCATCGGAACAGACACCGGACTCGGTACACCGCCGCTCGCTGCGCCTCCGGTCACCGCGACTGCACAATGGGACTGGACCGTGTCCGAAAATGGTATCAAGCTCTCCAGCAGTACGCCTGGCGCTGTCGTAGCGCCTTCGCTTCCCGGGGCAACCGCAAAGAACGGACCGCTCTACTTCGACTCCAACGGCAAGTTGATCAATCCTGTCAAACAGACCGTTTCGCTCAATCCAGTCAGCGGTTCGACAACGCCCTTTACGATCAGCGCCGACTTTACGACCCTGACCGGGCTTGCTGGCGAGTCGAGCGTCACGGCGACCACACAGGATGGTTACCCGGTTGGAACATTACAGACATTCTCCATTGCGCCTTCAGGCATCGTCACTGGAATTTTCTCTAATGGTCAGTCACAGACGCTCGGGCAGATTGCGACGGCTTCGTTCTCCAACCCTGCCGGTCTCGAAAAACAGGGCGGCAACCTGTACCGCGAGTCGAATAACTCCGGACTGGCGCAGGTCGGAATCCCGAATACGCAGGGACGCGGCAAGATCAGTACGGGCTATGTCGAGATGTCGAATGTCGATCTCTCTACTGAGTTCACGAACCTGATCATCACACAGCGCGGTTTCCAGGCGAACACCCGTATCATCACGGTCGTCGACCAACTGCTCCAGGAAGTAATTGACCTGAAGCGGTAGTGAGCAGGTAGTCGGTCGCATCAAGCTGGCAGATTGACAGTATTCTGCCAGCTTGATGGAAAGAGGGCGCGGCAAGCAGCGCCCTATAAATGGTCGAGCGACTATGATTTTGCAGATCCTCAGCGGGCATCTACTGCTAACGCAGCCCGGTATTTTTACCGATAATGTCCCTGTCTGTGTCGGTGTCACAATCCCCGTTTTAGAGAATGCAAAAAACTATAACAGAAGGTAACTATTCACTCTCACCCCCGGCCTCTCTCCCACAGTTTCGGGTGCGGGGAGCGGAGGCAGATATTCTGCCCGTAACTGCGAAACTGATGGCAGGGTGAACAGTTATAAAAGAAGATACAAAGACAACATGATCAAACTAACGCGGTTCAATCATAGCGAACTGATCGTCAACGCCGACCTGATCGAGTTTATCGAACAGACTCCCGATACGGTAGTCACGATGGTTACCGGGCGCAAGGTGCTGGTGCTGGAGTCGGCGGAGGAGATCGTTAAGCGCGTCGTCACTTACCGGCATGAGGCAGGCGCGATGCTTCCACGATTCGAAGGCACCACAGCGCACAACGCGCAGCAGGATGCCGCCTGACGCGGCTTGCACCGCCCACAAACGATTTCACACACGGCAGTAAGTTCGACTTAAAGAAGGTACGAAACCAAATGGATCTGGCAACCATCGCTGGTATGATCATGGCGTGGGGCGCGCTGATTGGCGCGCTCGTTATGGAAGGCGGCGACATCAAGTCGCTGATCAATATTCCCGCCGCACTGCTCGTTTTTGGCGGAACGATCGGCGCGTCCATCATCAGTTTCCGAACGAACCAGATCACCGGCGTTCCCGGCATTCTGGCGAAAGCGTTTTCTGAGAAGACACAGGACGCCTCAGATGTGATTTTGCTCCTTGTACGGTTCGCTGAACGCGCCCGGCGCGAAGGACTGCTCGTTCTGGAGGAGGATGCCCGGCGTCTCGAAGACCCTTTCCTTCAGAAAGGGATACAGCTCGCGATCGATGGCACCGACCCGGAACTGATACGGGAGATACTCTCGACGGAGATTCACTTCCTGCAGGCACGGCACAAAGTTGGCGAAACGATGTTCACCACGCTCGGCGGCTTTGCTCCGACCCTCGGGATCATCGGAACCGTAATGGGGCTGATCCACATGCTCGCCAATCTCAGCGATCCGGGCAAGATGGGTCCCTTGATTGCGGGCGCATTCATTGCGACTTTGTATGGGGTTTCGAGCGCTAACCTGCTCTTCCTGCCGATCGCCAACAAGCTCAAGGCGCGCTCCGCCGACGAGGTGCTGATACGCGAGGTGATGGTCGAGGGCATCCTGTCGATTCAGGCTGGCGACAACCCGCGGATCGTCGAAGAGAAGCTCAAGGCGTTCCTGGCGCCGCAGCTTCGCGATACACTCCCCGGCATCGGCGGCTTTTCCACTTCGCGCTGAGTGCGCCGTAAAGACTGAATACGAAACTGGCATTCCCATCCCGTCCCCTTCGTCCGTTCAGCAGAAGAAGGGGGCTTTTCAATCGAGACGGGGCCAGGACGGCGAAACATTCGACGCGATCTGCGGTTAAGGATCGTCTCCCACCATCTGCAGAGGCGCTGCTTGCCGCGCCCTCTTCCCGTCGGGAAGCAAGCTTATGGACCTGAAGTATTGGTCAGGGTAGATCGAAGTATTGATTAAGGCTCGCACGGAGACGGACAGAAAATGATGACACGAAGAAAAGTGCACGCGCCCGGTCATGACAACCTCGATCGATGGCTGTTGACCTATGCGGATATGATCACACTGCTGACGGCTTTTTTCATAATGCTGTATGCGATGTCGGTGATGAGCCGGGGCAAGTTCGTTCAGATTGCTAGCTCCGTGCGCGGCGGATTTGGCGGTGGCGTCACGGAAGGCGGCAACGGCATCCTCCCCAATGGCAAAACGCAGGCGGCACATTCCGGAGATGCAGCGGGAGCGTCTTACCAGCATTACCAAAATGCCGTGCAGGATCTGAACAATTTTGTGGAACAACAGAAATTGAAGGGCGCAGTGAATATCCGCAGCGACGAGCGCGGAGTGATCATCTCGCTGTTATCCGACGGTATGCTCTTTCAACGTGGCACAGCCGGCCTGCAGCCGGGAAGCGGTGAACTGCTGCGCCATGTTACCGATATCATCGGGACGCTGCCCAACCACATTCAGGTCGAGGGACATACCTGCGATCTGCCGATCCATACTGCGCAGTTCCCATCCAACTGGGAACTTTCGACATCGCGGGCCGGGACGATACTGCGCTATTTTACGGAGCAGGCAGGACTTCCCGCAACGCGCTTCTCGGCAGCGGGATACGCGGACACGCGTCCGCTCGTCTCTAACACATCCGAAGAAAGACGTGCCCGCAATCGACGCGTAGACATCGTAATTTTGAAAACAGAGGCACAGCGCGAATCAGAACTCATGCGCCAGAGCGAAATCAGAAGGGTGCGCAGCGGAACGGATCAGAACGCTGTACCGGATGCTTCTTCGAGCAGTCCTGGCAATGCGGGCGCACACTCTCCCGACGCTCCGACGGACAGTTCGGGCAGCGCAACGAGCGGTCAGGTAATAGAGCCCTGAGCATATTATCGGTGACCGGGCAGATCGGCGCCTTGTCACCGCTCGAGCGCTCCAATCAGAGCGCTGTAAACAGAACTTGCAGCCAGTCTCTCGCTTCGAGAATTCTTTCACCGCTCCTCGGTGGAAAGATTCGGAAAAAAGTTTCGGGAAGAGCGATAGGTTCCCGAATCGACGAGTTGTGGGGCTAAATAGAGACCACCGAAATAAATACCATCTAATATGAATACCATAAGCTAAGGAACTGAAATAATGGCAGCAAAACCGTCAGCAGCAGAAAAAACAGAAAAAGAACCAGGGAGCAAGAAACTTCCGATACCGTTGATTATCGGCATCGCGGCGCTTCTGTTAATCGTGATCGTGGGCAAGGGCTTCTTTGGCGGGAGAGCAGGCGCCAAAGAGCACAAGAAAATTAGCACTGAGGTCGGTATCACTGTTCCGATGGAAGAGTTCCTCGTCAATCTCGATGGCGGCGGCGATCATTATCTTCGAGCGAGTATCTCCCTCGGCATGCGAAAAGGTGTCACGGAGGAGCAGGAGAAGGAGCAGACGGCGCTGATGCGCGATGCAGTGCTGTCGATACTCAGTACGAAGACGCTCAATGAACTGAATAAGCCCAAGAATAAAGAAGACTTGAAGGACGAATTGAAACGTAAAATCAATGATGTCGCCGGTGATGATGCCGTTGTGAAAGTATATTTTACTGCTTTCGCCACACAATGAACGCATCAAACTGCAGAGATGCTGCAGTACACTCCAGCCAAATCGCATGAAATCAGATGGTTCTGACGAAATCGATTCAATCCTGCGCCCCGCGCGACTTATAGTCCGCGGGGCGCATAGTCTATCTCGGCTCTCTCAAACGATGTTTCCATGATGGACGAAAGTCCTATGCGTGAATGTACGAGTGTCCTGCGGACACGAGCGGTAATATCCTAACGCATTCCCTGCCCTCTCTTACTGAGGCACAATCGGAGAGGAGATACGCGCAGGTCAGCGACTCAAAAATACCCGACGTTGGCACATTAAAGCCCTGCAATTTGCGGAGGCTGGCTCGCTGTAAGTGCGGATGATGCATCGTTCCAGGCATTGTAATGCTGGTTTAAGCGACGCTGCATGCGTATGATCGCTAACATGTAAATATATTTACTTATTTTCATGAAATTAAATGTATATATTATGATTTTTACATTGACAGCCGGAAATATCTGCGTTATAATCTAGTCATGTCTAGAATCCATGATGTTGCAAAACAGGCGGGCGTATCCACAGCGACCGTCTCACGCACATTCAGCACGCCCGATCTAATCAATGAGCGGACGCAGCAGCGTGTGCTGGAAGTTGCGCGCGAATTGGATTATAAACCACGCCGCGGCCGCTCAGTCGCTAGAGCCAAGTCCGCGACAGCAATTACTCAGACGATCGGGTTCCAGTTCTTTTCCGCTTCCGCCCGCGACAAGCTGCAGACGAACACTTTTTATACTTCTATTTTAGATGGCGCGCAGTCCGAAGCTTCTCTGCTGGGAATGCATCTGATGCTCCATAGCACTGACCGCTACAGCCTGTCGGAGAAGCTGCCGAGGATGATTCTCGAGCAGGCGGTCGGGGGAATGCTGCTGGTCGGAACCGCAGACCCGGCAATCCTCGCATCCTTTGCTCAGCATGTGCCCAAAATCGTGCTCGTCGATAACAAAGCTGAGACAGATACCTATGAGAGCGTGCTTTCAGACGGCTATGGTGGCGCCCGTGCTGCCGCACATTATCTGCTGGAACTAGGACATCGGCGAATCGGATTTCTGCTTGGCCAACTCGGTGTGACGACATTCCAGGACCGTCTGTCTGGCTACCTGTCCGCTCTCTACGAAGCGGGAATACCTGCCGATCCGAAGATCGTAATCAGCGGCGAAAGTCAAGAGCAGGTTCTGTTGAATATTGCCGACCTCCTGCGCTCCAAAACACGCCCGACTGCAGTGCTTGCGGCAAACGACTATCATGCTTCGCTGCTGATGCGTGTATGTCGGGAGATGGCGATTCGTATTCCGGACGATCTGAGTGTGATCGGTTTCGACGATATTCCGCTCTGTCTGCAAACGGATCCGCCGCTGACAACAGTGCGCGTCGATACCGAATCGATGGGGCGACTGGCGGTTCGCCGGCTTCATACCCGACTTCATGCCGACTGCGAGGAGAGCTTCCTCCCGTCGATTCGCAATGTATTGCCCGTCTCCTTGATCATCCGCGATTCATGCCGGGCGATCTGATTGCAGGCTTATAGATTTCGCACCTAGTAGCTATTTATTTGCAATTCATTTCAATATCTGCCACTTTTAACATTGATTTTGCGTATGAATATTTGCATGGTCAGTATAGAACTAATATTTCGCTAGCTGAAGATTGCGCTGCTACTGTTGGTTTCCGTCCCAGATGTTTGAGTTAATGCTGCAGACGCCGTGGCAAAAAATATGTTGATGATGCGGAAGGAGGGATGCGCCGCTGCGCGATCGCGCGAATGTGGTTTGATAAGCTCGTTAAATGCTTGCTAAGAGAAATGATAGTTTTTGTCAGGTTGGGTCGTTAACGATGCGATATATCGCAGGTTAATTATTTTTTCATGTAAATAATAACAGAATTTGCACAATTTACATTGACAGAACGATTTTTCCGGGTTATAATCGCAGTGTATCTAATTTGTCCATGTTTCCGAAGCACAGCAGCGCACTCATTAGTTCGCCTGAAGGTTGAGTGATTGGATGGTACGGTATCGCTCCGCTGGGGCATGGTTGCCAGACTATTCTGGTGCACAGTGGTTTCATGGACTGGTCTTTATTCTTTCTTATTCAAGAACAGGAGAATGGTATGCAGGGTAACAAACGTGGTTTCACTCTGATCGAACTGCTCGTCGTCATCGCAATCATCGCGATTCTGGCAGCGATCCTCTTCCCGGTTTTCGCCCAGGCGCGCGAAAAAGCGCGTGGTATCTCCTGTGTCTCCAACGAGAAACAGATGGGCACCGCAATCATGATGTATACACAGGACTATGACGAGATGTATCCAATGGGCATGGATACTAACTGGCACAACTCATGGGCAGTGACCACACAGCCCTACATCAAGAGTTATGCCGTCTATCGCTGCCCGGACGACGCCAAAAAAGAGCAGGCACAAAGCTGGCTTGCTGGCTGGTCCGGTGTTGCGATGTCCTATGGCGGCAACGGCTATATCGTTAGCGATGCGACAGGCAACCACGTCAAGGGCGTTTTTACCCCGATGGATCAGTCTTGGCTTGGACATTCCCAGAGCCTTGCGGCACTCGCCAAAGTGTCTGAGACAGTCATGGTTACCGAAAAGCACAACGCCGATGCCTCGAAAAATGGAGCGGATGGAAATAACACCGACTGGTACGGTAACTGCTTCGTTGGCGTGAACTGGTGGGACTGGGGCGCTGCTGGTGAGATCCCGGACGGAACTCGCCTGCTCACCGCAGCCTACCCTATGGGTCAGAACGGCGCAGTCAGCGCGCATCATACAGAACTCGCAAACTTCCTGATGGCTGATGGCCATGTGAAGGCAATGCATCCTGCAGCTACGGATCCTGATCCTATCAACCGCCCGGCGGACAATATGTGGGACGCAACCCGCCCGTAATCAACTGAATGATTGTTTCACCAGCAGCATGGCCACTCCGGTCTGCTGCTGGTGTGACGATTATCTGCCGGACAATCTAACGAAATCATAAACTATTTCAATGCCGCAGCTCTGTAGGCTGCGGCATTATAAACCGAGGGAATTTAGGCCATGCACAAGTCATATCGATCAGTTGCCGCACTTTGTCTGTTGTCTCTTCTAGGTGGCACAGTGCTTAGCGGATGCGGCGGCGAGAAGACCGAGATGAGCAAAGAGGACGAGAAAAATTTCAAGGGCACCGGTGTGATGCCTCCAGGTGCCGCCGCCGCCATCGCCAAGCAGAAGGCAGATGCGCAGGCGAAAGGCGGAGGCGCTCCTGGTGCACCTGCTGCTGCCAGTAATGTGCCCGGCGTAGACAAATAGGGGCCTAGACATGAGTCCGTTCAGGATAACACTCGCCAGCAAGTGACAGTCACTTCACATGTGCGATTTCCGATTTATACAGCGACGCCAGGCAATTTGGAAAAGCCTGGCGTCGCTTTGTCGGTTCTGCTATGGACTGTCAGCCACCTTATGCCCTATAATTCGATGCGGAAGTACAGCGTCACTGTCTCACGTTATAACCGAAGAGTATTGAGCAGGATACGTGGGCAGTATCGAAGTGTTATATGCTCACTCGCCACTATCAGTTTGACGGATATAATGCATGTCGTATACAGACAATTTCAAAATTAAGGATAACATATTGATCGTATAATGCGTCTTATATCATACGTCAAATGGCGCCCGGGCTATGAAACACAATTATACGCTATGTGATATGCTAATGTGCCTCCCGTCCGGTTTCTAATGTGCTGATTGGCAGTCGGGATCATAGGGCGCCGTCAAAATCCGGCTCAATTATTTATCGTTCGTTTCAGATTTTATTGAGGCATATAACTGTCAGCATTTAAAAACTGGAGCAGATAAAGGAGAATGCATTGAAAAGTAAGAAATATGGTTTCACTCTGATCGAACTGCTCGTGGTGATCGCAATTATCGCGATTCTTGCCGCAATATTATTCCCGGTTTTCGCACAGGCACGCGAAAAAGCCAGGCAGACCTCGTGCCTTTCCAATATGAAGGAACTGGCGCTCGCCAATATAATGTATGTTCAGGATTACGACGAAGGCTTCTGTAACGAGGGCTCACCCGACGCTACCAATGGTTATGGTTGGCAGGATACCTGGCTGGTCGAAACGCAGCCCTATATCAAAAACTATGGCATTATGCACTGTCCAAGCGATTCGCATTTGACGCCGGATTGGTCCGGTCCCTCTTTCAGCTATCCTGCCAACGGTAACTTTTGCTGGAACAATGGCTGGAAACTTTGTGGGATTATCAACCCGGCACGTACATGGTGTGATGACTGGAAAACTGCAGTAAGTGACGCGTCTATTAATTTCCCCGCTGAGACGATTCTCTTCTCCGAGCGACGTACGATGGGCCCGAATTCATGGATGGGGCCGGTCGGAACTATTCAGGGTGCCTTCAGCCCCTGGGCAACTGTGATTATCGGCGACGATGGGGTCGATCATGGCAACCAACTTCCCGGTCAGCAGGGTGGCGCTGTAAACGGCGTTTACACAACGGGTGTGGATGGCACATGGATGCCAGCAGACCCTAAATCGACCGGAACCGTTGGACTGCACTCGAATATGGGCAACTTCGCGTTCGCCGACGGTCATGTCAAAGCAATGCCGCCCATTCGAACTGTGAATGCAGATCCTGCCATCGGCAATACGTCCACATCTGCCTTCCTGAAAATGTGGGATCGATCGCGAACGAATGACTGACCAGGAGCCCATAGCTATGTCGACTATGCGTCAATCGCGTGTGCTGAGTAGTTGGTGTCTGTTGCTCGCTGTTGGTGCAGTTACCCTTAGCGGATGCGGAGGCGCCAAACCAGAGCCCGGTACGAAAAAAGAGGACTGGGTCAAAACTGCCCCGCCTCCGGAGTATCATGGTCCAGGACAGCCAGGGGGACCCTCGAACGGACCCGCCTCTGCAACTCCAGGAACCGCACCTGCTCCTACGGCTCCGCCCGCAGGAGCAGCCGGTCAGTAGCAAATACAATAACATCCTTGCCTGCTAGAACAAGAGGACCTTCCTACGCGGAAGGTCCTCTTTATAGGTACTGGTTTCTTCAGTTCAGGCTATCGGGAACATAATAGGTGCAATAGTCGTTAAGATAATGGCTGAGGACGAAGGAAGCAGTCAGCTAGCTTTTCCTTCGGACTGAAGAGCGGAGCGCTTTCGACCGAAGATTGCGATAGTATCGCTTCAGCCAGAATGTAATCGACCAATGAAATTTTCGGCGGCTGACACGCCGTCTGAATCGATATCGCGATCCTTGAATTGGACATACCGCCCGTCCGCCCGACCAGCAATGGAAGTGAAATAGTGAGCC
This sequence comes from Chthonomonadales bacterium, assembly GCA_038216735.1. Classification (GTDB taxonomy): domain Bacteria; phylum Armatimonadota; class Chthonomonadetes; order Chthonomonadales; family Chthonomonadaceae; genus JBBQPY01. The sequence goes on along the minus strand of JBBQPY010000094.1, from coordinate 9,521 downwards.
GATTATTTGCAAAACCGATTATTGACTGTGTACTGAAAACCTGGCGTCTCGAGCCGGGTATGACCTATGCGCTCGTCGAAGATCTGAGTGGAGAGGTCTGGATCGTGGAGTCCTGTCCGGCAGGCACGCACTTCTGGACGCTCGATCAGGCGCACGCGCTTGCCTCTCGCACAGTGACCGGACGCGTTCTGGAGACAGCCGTAAAGATGGGTCGTGACTGGCTGCTCGAGCGTCAGACCAATCCCAACATTCCGCGCCCATCAGACCATCTGTGCCTCGCCGATCTATTGCCACTGGCGAGGGTAATGCAGTCTGATCTGCGATCCAGCGCGCAGCAAAATGCTTCGGGTGGGGATATATATCAAAAGCCAATGCGCGAACGCAGCACTGTCTGAGGGATCTGCCAGCCGAGACTGGCTGTAGAATAGCCGCTTATTTGCATACTCTGGTAAGGAGTACGATATAGAGAATGTGATCGGGGCGGGCGCTTATGCGCCCGCCCCTCGATGCATCGATTATTGCCAAAATTCATTCTGAACTGCTTGTGAGTCGTCCGGCATTCGCAATCAGTTGTAATCACAACCGCTTATAACCGGCTGCAATCAATCGATACGAATGCTGACGATCTGGTAGCGGGCGGTGCCGTCGGGTATCGCAACCGTGATCACGTCCCCAACGACTTTGCGCATCAGCGCCTGACCTACCGGCGAGGAGTAGGAGATACGATCGTTAGCAGGATCGGCGGACGTAGCGTCGACGATCGTGTACTCCCATTGATCCTCTGTTTCCAGGTCGCGTACCATCACCATACAGCCGAGACCGACGCTCTCGCTGCCAGCAGCGTCGTCATCCACGACGCGAGCGCGATCGAGCAGCGCTTCCAGTTCCGCGATACGCCCGTTGAGTATCGCCTGCGATTGCTTCGCCGCATGGTACTCGAAGTTTTCGGAAAGATCACCATATTCTCGCGCCTTACGAATTGCCTCGGTGATTTCCGGACGTTTGACGCTGCGCAGGTTTGAAAGCTCTTCTTCCTTCTGCTTCTTGCTGCTGACGGTCAGAATAAGTTCGTCTTTCTGCATATCCCCTGCCACTCCCTAGAATGCGGTGAAGTGCGGCGCCGGTCAGCAACGCGAAGGACAGCATTTCTCCGACCAAGGAAGAAATGCTGCTATCAGGCGAAAGCGACCGGGGCAGCGTGATGACGAAAAAAGAGACGCGAACCACTGCCCGAAGGCAATAAGGTCCGCATACACAATCTAGCATACCACAACCTCGCGCCTCTGTCAACGCCATTTCCCAGACAGATGCGGGGATAAATGAGAGAGGCAACCGGTAAAGTCAGGGAACGGACGCAATGTAGGTGCGTTCTATATCGAGACAAGTGACGGGCAGAGATGTATAGAAATAAGCAAAATCGCAGGAAACGGCGTTGAGACAGGGAACAGTTGAAGAATGGTAAATATTGAAGAATGGAAAATAAATAGAGAGGCAACAGAATGACTGAAATCGAAACTCGAATCGACATTGTGATCGGTGACATCACGAAAATAGCCTGCGATGCGATCGTGAATGCGGCAAACAGTTCACTGCTCGGCGGAGGCGGAGTGGACGGCGCTATACACCGTGCCGCCGGACCGGAACTCGTACAGGAATGCAGGCTCCTGGGCGGATGTAAGACGGGACAGGCGAAGATAACACGCGGCTACCGTCTCCCGGCTGCCTACATTATCCATACGGTTGGACCGGTCTGGAATGGTGGCGCAAGGGGGGAAGCCGGGCTGCTCGCCTCCTGTTATCGGGAGGCGCTGCAGTTGGCGGCATCGAATGATCTGCGCACGATCGCCTTCCCGGCAATCAGCTGCGGTATCTATGGCTATCCAGTAGAACAAGCGTCAGCCATTGCGATTGGCGAGACGGTACGTTTTCTGGAGGCCCATCCCGAGATCTTCGATAAAATAGTGTTCGTCTGCTTTAGCGCAGGAGTTGCAGACGCCACCAAAGCGGCGCTCGAACAGGTAAACTACAGGCAAGACGTCCGCAGCGAGCCAGCAGCAGAGGGGATCTGAAGTCGTCTCATATCAAGCGAATTACTAATCCGACGACGCCCGCAACAGGGCTGGAGGATAGGTTATGACGGAAGTGCGCCCGGAAACGCTTGCCGAACTGAAGCGCGTGATGACCGAACAACGTGCCGACCAGTATCGACAGTACTATCGCATCGAACGCGGATTCAGCAGTCTGGAAGAGATGTTCCAGCAGACGCTCGCCCAAAAAGATGAACGCATCGCCGCTCTGGAGACGCAGCTTCTCGAGATACGCCAGCAGATGACCGAGCAGCAGCGGCTGCTGCTCCGGCTGCTGGAAACGGCGGCATTCAGTCCTGCTTCCAGTACTGCGCTCGCGTCGCCGATGACGACGAGCGAGACATTGCAGGCGGTGGTCGCGGAAGGGTTAGCCACGCCCGGTACGCTGGCGGTCATACATAATAGTCAGCGTCTCGCCGAGGCACAGCCCGCCAGTCTGCTTGCTGTGACAAACAGCGCCGCCCCATTTCAGACCGCAGCCGGGAGTGCAGCGGTTCCGGTAACGTCCGATGCCGGGCAGACCGTCACCACCGAACCGACCGGACAAAGCGAGCAGATCGAAACACCCGCCGAAGAGCCTCGTATCAAGCTGCCCGAATTCGGTAAGCCGTTCCCCGGACTGTTGGAAATGGTCTATACTGCGGCGAACAAGCCCGATCGACCTGCGCTCGATGAGGTTTGGGAAGACGATGAGCAGACAACAGAATACACGGACCAACCGCAGGGATTTGAAGAGAGCCAGACCTATGCGCAGGCGACTGCCAGTTTCGACTCAGCAGACATGCGGCTGGGGCATTCTGAACTCGCCGCGCAGACCGAAAACAGAGGTGTTCCTGTGCGTCGGCGCACGCCTCGACGTTTCGTCACACTGCTGATCCTGTTGATAATCGTCTTTCTCAGCCTGGGTATCAGCGTTGCCATGATCCTTCGCCATCGCTGAAGCGCTCTCAGATGGAGCCGTAAAAAATCGAGAGTGGACAGGGGTCGGGAGCCGGTCTGGAACTGCAACACCCGACGCTGCGGGTCGAATGCCAAAGATGCCGGTGCTGACTTCCAGTTGTGCGAACCGCTACTCAGTGTCGAAGTGGAGTGCGTGCTGGAGGCTGCCGGAGTGCTCTTTTTGGGCATATTCGGTCAGCGACTCACGCAGCAAAACCTGCGGCGAAGAGAAGGGATAGTTGCCCAGTGACTCCAGGAACTCCCAGCGCACGGCGGCGCAATCTTTCGCGACCGGTTCGATGTCCGGATTATGACGTTCTGCCGCATAACCGTAAAGCGTAATGCGATGATGCGCGACCCCGTGCTTAACCCTCCCTATCTTCGCCCCGACTGTGGTCTCCAGCCCAACGACTTCACTTGCCGCTCGTGCCGCGCCCGCCTGCGGTGTCTCGCCCGAGGCGCAGACGACGCGCGGAAACTCCCACAGCCCCCCCCATAAGCCATGCAGTGGACGCTGTACGATCAGCACTCTGCCAACGGCATCGCGAATGAACGCCGCACTGTGCGTTACATGAATGAAAGCGCGGTTCGGCGGGAACTCCGGCAGAGCGCCAGGGTCGGGCGAATTGCCAGCCACACAGTCCGCCTGCAATGGACAGCGATCACATCTCGGTTCGGCAGGCACACAGACGAGCGCCCCGAGCTCCATCAGCGATTGATTGAAATCGCCGGGTGACTCCGCCGGCACCAACTGCTCCGCAAGCGACCAGAGCCGCGTTTGATTGACTGCCGATTTTGGATCGCCCAGCAGTCCGAACAGGCGGCACAGCACACGGATCACATTGGCATCGACGAGCGGGCGCGGCACACCGTAGGCAATCGAGAGCACTGCACCCGCCGTATAGCGTCCGATCCCCGGCAGCCGTTCGATCGTTTCGGGCGTGTCGGGGATTCTGCCATCGTGTTCGGCAACAACGATCCGTGCGGCATGGTGCAGGTTGCGCGCGCGGGCATAGTAGCCCAATCCTGCCCAGTGGCGCAGCACCTCTTCGATCCCCGCTTCTGCCAACGATTCTACTGTCGGAAAGCGCGTCAGAAATCGGTTGAAAAAGGGGATTACGGTCGCGACCTGCGTCTGCTGAAGCATGATTTCGGAGACCCAGATCGCGTAGGGAGACGCTCCGCGCCAGGGCAGATCGCGCTTGTGAACCCGAAACCAATCGAGAAGTCCGGCGACGATTTGTGCGCGTCGTGCGGTATCGATGAGAATAGGCTCGGGACGTTCAGAGGCAGTAACGGGTTTCTCGATTCTCGGAGATGTTTTAGTTTTCATAAAATCCAGGAGCAGGTAACACGGTGGAAAATGTGCGGCAGTGCGATGACAGAGAAGTACCGTTCGATTTTCAGAACGGCTCCTCCGCGCAGGTCAGTGTAGCGATCAAACCGGGGAAACGAGCGTCGAGATCGTCGCGGCGCAGCGAAACGAAGTGCTGGACGCCCTCGACCCTCGTCGACGTGACACCGGCTTCACGCAGCGTTTTGAAGTGGTGGGAGAGCGTAGATTTTGCGCCCGCAATTTCGAAATCCCCGCAGGTAATTTCAGTCGTCCGAAGCAAAAGCCGAACGATGTGCAGGCGTGTTGGATCGCTCAGGGCGCCAAAGACATTCGAGAGTAAAATATCCGGCGTTCGCGGCTGGTATAAAATTTTCATCGGCAGGTTTTCATCGGCAGGAAAGAGCTTTCGTCGGCGGACAGCAAAAGTCGCAATCACAAATGCCCGAACCTGTTGAACCAAATGATATACAAGAGGAAATTTCAGGGCTGTGAAATAATTTTAATATTATGACGCACTCTGAACGACTCGAGCGTATAATAGACTAGTTCGATTGTACCCGAACCATCGAAGTTTAGCAATCACAGTTCAGCAAGAAGTCCACCAGGGTATGTTGGTCTACGTTTTAGAAGGCGCCGAGCGCCCCATCCTGCTCCCGGCATATCATGTGGTCCACCAGAAAGCCAGGCACCAAACAATGTGGATCGTTCAACTGGCTCTACGCCGGCCTTACACCTTTATCGTGATGGCGCTGCTGATCGTAATTCTCGGTATCACCACGATCCAGCGCACGCCCACCGACGTTTTCCCGATCATCGATATTCCGGTCGTCAGCGTGATCTGGTCGTACGGCGGCATCTCACCCGAGGATATGGAAAAGCGAATCTGCACGATCAGTGAGCGCGCCGCTACGACAACGGTCGCTAACATCGAGCATATAGAGTCACAGTCGATGCCCGGCGTGACCGTAATCAAGTTCTATTTTCAGCCCGGTGCGAAGGTCGAAGCGGGTGTCGCCCAGTTGACTTCGATCAATCAGACGATCCTGCGCATCCTGCCACCTGGAACTACTCCGCCCCTGATTATCCAGTACAGCGCCTCCAGCGTACCGATCCTGCAGCTCGGTCTGAGCAGCAAATCCCTTTCCGAACAGCAGCTCTACGACAGCGGCTTGAACTTCATTCGCACCCAGCTTGCGACTGTGCAGGGCGCGTCGATCCCGCTTCCTTACGGCGGTAAGGCACGGCAGATCATGGTCGATCTCGACATTCCCGCGCTGCAATCCAAGGGACTGACGCCGATCGATGTGAACAATGCGATCAGTGCTCAAAACCTGATTCTGCCCGCCGGAACCGCCAAAATGGGTTCGCGCGAGTACAATGTTTTCCTGAACAGCAGCCCGGAAGCGGTCGAAGGCATCAACAATCTGCCGATCAAACAGGTCAACGGCGCAATGGTCTATATTCGCGACGTTGCCAATGTGCACGATGGCAATGCCGTGCAGGCGAACATCGTCAATACGGACGGCAGGCGCTCGGCGCTGCTGACAGTACTGAAAAACGGCGATGCATCCACGCTCAACGTCGTCAACCGAGTTCGCGAGGCGCTGCCGCGAGTGCAGGCGTCCCTGCCGCCCAATGTGCGCTCCGAACTTGCGATTACGCCACTTTTCGACCAGTCGGTCTTCGTGCGCGCTGCGGTGACTGGTGTCGTCAAAGAGGCGGTGATCGCTGCCTGCCTGACTGCCGCGATGATCCTGCTGTTCCTCGGAAGCTGGCGCAGTACGCTGATCGTTGCCGTTTCTATTCCGCTTTCGATCCTGACCTCGATCGTGATGCTGGGCTTCCTCGGGCAGACGCTCAACGTAATGACGCTGGGCGGTCTGGCGCTCGCGGTCGGCATTCTGGTCGATGACGCGACGGTTGAAATCGAAAATATACACCGCAACATCGGGCTCGGCAAACCCCTGCAGCGCGCGATTCTGGACGGGGCACAACAGATCGCGTCACCGACGTTCGTTGCGACGCTCTCGATTTGTATCGTGTTCGTTTCGGTCGTCTTCCTGACCGGTCCCGCCAAATTCCTGTTTACGCCGCTCGCCCTCGCCGTCGTCTTCGCGATGCTCGCCTCTTATCTGCTGTCGCGTACGCTCGTGCCCGTGATGGTCAAACTACTACTGAAGCGCGAGATGCATCTGTATCAGGAGTACGACGAGCATGACCAGGACGGCGAACATAGCGGCGCCCGTGGCGACATCTTCTGGCGCGTACACCAGGCATTCAACATACGCTTCGAGCGGTTCCGGCATGCCTATCGTGGTCTGCTGGAATATACTCTGCATAATCGAATGCTGACGATCGGGATGTTCGGCTGCTTCTTTGCAGTCTCACTGCTGCTGATCCCGCGATTGGGACAGGATTTCTTTCCGACGGTCGACGCCGGACAGTTCCGCCTGCATGTGCGCGCTCCCGCCGGAACGCGAATCGAGGAGACCGAACGTCTATTTCATGCAGTCGAGAATTCGATACGCGAGACGATTCCCGCGAGTGAGCTCAATCTCACGCTGGACAATATCGGCCTGCCAGTCGGCGGCGTCAACCTCGCTTTCAGCGACAGCGTCACGATTGGCTCCGCCGACGGGGAGATCCTGGTTTCGCTCAAAGAGGAGCACCACCCGACGCCTGAATATGTCGAACTGCTCCGCGCCAAACTCCACAAACAGTTTCCGCAGCTCGTTTTCTTCTTCCAGCCTGCCGACATCGTGAGCCAGATACTCAATTTCGGGCTTCCAGCGCCGATCGACATTCAGGTCACAGGGCGCAATCCCTCCAACTATGGCATCGCCCAGCAGATCGCCGCCGCCGTGAAACAGGTCAGGGGCGCCGTCGATGTGCATGTTCATCAGGTGCGGGAAACGCCTTCGCTGAATGTGGCAGTCGACCGCGAACGCGCACAGTCACTCGGCTTGACGCAGCGTGACGTGGCGAACAATCTGCTCGTCTCACTCTCTTCGAGCGGTCAGGCGTCGCCGAGCTACTGGCTCGATCCGAAGACCGGTGTCAACTATCTGGTCGCCGTCCAGACTCCGCAGTACAAAATGAACTCGATCGACGCGCTGCAGGGTACGCCGCTATCAGGAGCGGGATCGACGGGTCAACTGCTCAGTAATGTCGCCAGCATCACGCGCGGGCAGTCGGCTCAGGTGATCAATCACTATAATGTGCAGCCGGTGTTCGACATCTATGCGAACGTACAGGGTCGCGATCTCGGCGGCGTTTCCGCCGACATCAACAAGGTTCTTGCGGGTTTCAGCCATAATCTGCCGCCCGGCACGACCCTGAATGTGCGCGGGCAGGTGCAGAGTATGAACTCATCGTTCCTGGGACTCGGCATCGGTATCGCCTTCGCGATTGTGCTGGTGTATCTGCTGATGGTCGTCAACTTCCAATCGTGGGTCGATCCATTCATCATCATTATGGCGCTGCCGGGTGCGCTCTGTGGGATTCTCTGGATGCTGTATGTCACGCAGACGACGTTCAGTGTGCCTTCGCTGATGGGAACGATCATGTGCATCGGCGTAGCGACTGCCAACTCGATTCTGCTCGTGACGTTTGCCAACGATCGGCGTCGTGAAGGGGACAACGCTTTGCAGGCGGCGCTCGCTGCAGGCTTTACGCGTCTCCGTCCCGTGCTGATGACTGCGCTTGCGATGATTATCGGTATGCTGCCCATGGCGCTCGGACTGGGCGAGGGCGGCGAGCAGAACGCGCCGCTCGGCCGTGCCGTCATCGGTGGGCTGGCGGTGGCGACGCTCTCGACACTGCTATTCGTACCGGTAATGTACTCACTCCTGCGCCGCAAACAGCCGCACACTGTGGAGGAAGACTTCGAAGTGGAGAATAAGACGGGACAGTTGAGTCCTGCGCAGGCATAGTGTAGCAGCACGAGGTTAAGCCCAGCATAATCCCCGATCTCTCTCCGTTCGTGCCTCACAAAGAGAGGGGAGAGCAGAGATGGGCACGGGGTTAAAATCAGCGGAAACACAGGGCAAAGTGGGGCGAGGGTGCATTGAGGATTGGCGAGTTCGAAAGGAATTTAGCATGGCAACGAACGTGAAGTCGCCCGTTGGCGGTGGAAAAAGCAAAGTAGGAATGGCGATCGCTGGCCTGGGAATAGTGCTTGGCGCGCTGTTCGTGATCGGAACGCTGCCGAGAATCGGCAATGCGAAACGGCTGGAGGCGATCGCACAGGGCACACATAATGTCACGCCCGTCGTGCTGACCGTCACGCCGCACCTTGCCACCGATGCCGATCTTCTGCTGCCCGGCACGATCCAGGCGATCGAGGAGACGGTCATCAGCGCGCGTACCAGCGGCTATGTGCGAAAGCGTTATGTCGATATCGGGTCGCGCGTCAAGACGGGGCAGACACTCGCCGAGATCGAGTCGCCGGAAGTGGATCAGCAGTTGGCGCAGGCGAGCGCCGATACCGCCAAATCCCGTGCTGTCGTCGGGCAGTCGCAGGCGGACGTTGCGCGGCTGCAGGCAGGTGTGGCGCAGGCGCGTTCCGAAGTCGCGCGACAGCGTGCCAACGTCAAGCAGGCAGGCGCACAGCTCGCGAGTACCCGCTCACGGCTGGCACAGTCCCAGGCGGCGCAGGCAAATGCCGAGGCGAAAGTTATGCAGGCGCAACAGGCGCTGGAAGTGCAAAAAGCGAATCTGCTGCAGGGCGAGGCGAACCGCGATCAGGCGGCGGCTACCTCGAAGCGCTACTCTACACTCTATAAGCAGGGCTTTATATCGCTGCAGGAAACTGAGGAGCGACAGACCGCGCTCACGACCGCCACAGCCACCGTTCAGGCCCTGAAAGCAGGAGTCGAGTCCGCGCAGGCGGACATCCTGGCTGCACAGCAGAGCGTAAATGCCGCGAAAGCCGCGGTTCAGTCCGCACAGTCCGACGTAGAGGCTGGCAGGGAAAACGTCAACGCTGCTCAGTCCGCTGTCTTATCGACGCAGGCAACGGTCGAAGCCGCTCAGCAGAGCGTCACCGCCAGCAAATCCAATGTCGGCGCGAATCAGGCGGCGGTACAGTCTAGTCAGGCGAATGCGCAGCGCTATACCGTTCTGCGAGGCTTCGAGAAAATTACGGCGCCGTTCGACGG
>JBBQPY010000093.1:0-20348 GCA_038216735.1 Chthonomonadales bacterium | reverse complement strand
CCCGCCCAAAGCAGGCGGGCGGCATAGTACGCAGATTATACAGCGATTATGCCTCACATTGCAAGCTACCTATATGGCCAACATCGAAGCGCAGTCAAAGTGCTGGCTCCTCTCCCCTGGACAACCACGAACCGCAGAGGCAGTAACGAGGAACTGAAACGCCCTCTATAACTGTTATAACGATGCGCGCGCGTACGCGTCTGTTCAATTAGAAGTACCACGGCGCATATTTCGCACTGCGTCCGGCTGGACAGGCTAATTTCGGACTCGTTACCCATCGCGAAAAGCGCTTGGTTGGAACGTCTGACCTCTCAAAAAATCTTCGTTAGCGGAGTTGTGGTAAAGTCGAGAGAGTCTAAATCCGATGAATTGTCAGTTGATTATCAGTCCGATTTGGAAAAATGTGACTGCAAACGATGTCGAATAGAGGCAATATTAGGGATATTGAGCGTATCGCCGATACTTCCAGAATTATCTGAACCCAATTCTCAGCACGATTTGGTTAGATACGCATTCAGATACGATTCCCTTATTTTATATCTATTTCCTATTTACGCCAAAGTTCTATATCGACGTCAAAGAAGTTGGAAGCAATAAAACAGATGCAAAGCATTCACGATCTACTTGAAGTGGCAATAAAACGTAACGCTTCCGACCTCGTTCTCAAAGCCGGCGCTCCTCCCGCGATCCGTGTCGATGGACGGATGCAACTGACGGAAATGTCTACGATCACAGCAGAGATGACACACGAACTCGCGTTCGAGATTATGTGCGCTTCGAGTCGCGATACGATGCTTCGTTACGCTGACAGTGCAGAGTCGGGCATCGGAGTCGATGATGCTGGTGTGCTGATGCAGGAGCTGAATAAGAAGCGCGAACTCGACATGGTGTTTACGATCCCAAAACTGGCACGTGTTCGCGCTAATCTTTTTCTGCAGAGGGGGACCGTAGGCGCTTCGCTTCGCATTATTCCTCTGCATCCTTACACAATTGACGAACTGGGACTTCCACCCGCCCTGAAGCGAATCGCGCTCGAGCCACAGGGGCTGATCATCATCACAGGACCCACCGGTTCGGGCAAAACCACCACGCTCGCTGCCCTGATCGAGGAGATCAATCGCAACAAACATGCCAATATTTTTACGATCGAAGACCCGATCGAATACCTCTTTGTCGATCGAAAAAGTGTCGTTCATCAGCGGGAAGTTGGTCATGACACCGATTCGTTTGCGTCTGCGCTGCACAGTGTTACGCGGCAAACACCCGATGTGATCGCGATCGGCGAACTGCGCGATAAAGAGACGATGGATGTCGCAATGATGGCAGCCGAAATCGGTCACCTTGTGATTACAACCCTGCATACGACCTCGGCGGCGGCGACCGTCGACCGCATCGTCAACAGTTTCCCGCAACATCTGAAGAGCCAGATTTGCCAGCAGTTGTCTGCTTCCCTGCTCTGTGTCACATCACAGCGGCTTGTGCCGCGCCTCGAAGGAAATGGGCGCGTTCCTGCCGTAGAGATCATGACCGCGTCACCGATGGTAAAAAAACAGCTCGATGAAGGCGAGACGAACGATCTCTACAGCTGCATTCGGGATGGCGGGCATTTTGGCATGAATACGATGAACCAGTCTCTGGAAAGTCTTTTCTTGTCGCGCGCGATCAGTTCAGACAGTGCTGTGCAGTTCGCGGGCAACCCGACGGAAATGCGCCAGATGCTCCGCCATAAATAAGTCGGAAGATCGACTGCCCTTCTATTTCAATTTCTGTACGGCTGTTCAGCCCTTTATCTTTGGACACGCACGTGAACCGATTCAGCAAACTGCCGATGTTCTCACCAATTGCCGCAGCCGGCAATAGAGTGAACATCGGCAGTTTTGTTCTTGTGATTACTTGAGGTAATCAGAAAGCGGGAAGGGAATTTACTTTGTTCTGTCGAAGATGGTTTTCAAGTATTGGTTCCTGTACGGCTACTGCGCGCTGAGGTGTTTAACAGTCGTAAGGACTGGTCCACTGCCGGGAGCTGTGATTTGACTTTGACAAAACTTCTCGACGGAGTCACCGACCGAACTACCTTTTACACATGTGTCGCTGCGCTCATTGCAGATCGAAAACAGGAAATAGAGATTGAGAAGCTTACGCCGAGCAGTCCCTATGGTTCCGAAGAGAACGGATGGGAGAACGGCACAATCGAAGTGTATCTTGAGGCGGCCCTTTCGTCCGCGTCCGACAATGGAGATAAGCTGCTTCAGGAGGAGCCTTCCTGGCAGGCATTCGCAACCTTTATCTACTGTGGCAAAATCTATGAATAGAATTGAAAGTTGCCGTGTTTTCAAGCGGAAAGAGTCCCACCCGCCTCACACATTCTACTTACCAAGCTTCTCATTTGAAGCAGATGCCCGGCGGAATCGAGAATCCCCTTATGCCTGAATATAAACAGGCAGTTCTGATCGTAAACACGAAATCACGCATCGGCCAAACATCATTCGAAGATGCGGAGAGCCAGCTCCGAGCTCGGGGAATCGAGCTGACAGAAGTCCATGCACTGCGTCACCCGCAGGAACTGACATCGATTGTACAGAAGGCAATCGCGCGGCATACTCCTCTCGTGATCGTTGGCGGAGGCGATGGCACTCTCAGCTCCGTAGTCAAGTTTTTTGTCGACTCCAAGTCAGTGCTCGGAGTTCTGCCGCTCGGCACGGGAAACCAATTCGCACGCGACCTGCATATCCCCTGTAATATTTCGGCAGCCTGTGATGTCATCGTGGATGGCAAGACTGAGACAGTAGACCTTGGTGTCCTGAACGAGAGCGAGTATTTCCTCAATGTCGCGACGATCGGTCTGACGACACTGATCGCGGATGAACTTACCGGCGAGGCAAAGCGTCGTCTGGGTCGCGCAGTCTATATCGTTGCGCTCCTTCATGCTATGGCGCGGGTTCGCCCATTTCGTGTCAAGATTTCAACTCCTCAGGGGGTTCAAGAAGTCACGACATTGCAGGTTGTGATCGGCAATGGCCGGTATCATGCGGGACCCTTTCCGCTCGCGCCGGATGCAACGATCACCGACGGTATGCTGGTATTGTATGCGCTATCGGATGTCAGCCGTTGGGGACTATGCCGGTTCGCGCTCAATTTGCCGGGTGGTCACCACGTAGAACTGAACCAGGTGTTCGAAATGAAAACTAATTCTGGCAGTATTGAGACTGAGCCGATCCAGCGAGTAACAGTCGATGGCGAGACTAATTTGTGCACACCCATTAGGTTCGGCATCGCTCCCGGTGCATTACGTGTACGTGTTCCCATGACATTTACTGGATAATCGTATAATAGTATGCCTGCTCACTTAAGTATCCATGTAATAGACACAGAGTTTTCCTGGCTGCTTGCTCGACAAGGACAGAATTTACTAAGATAGCTTTTGTTGCTGACATGAGTGTTGGACAAGCTGATGGTGGCACATAAGGAGGCTCACATGGAAATGCAATGCACTGCGCTATCATCTGAAAATGCCGACCATAGCGGTCGCCGTCGGGCCTCGGGGAAACAGACTGATTTCGCCTCCGCAGATGTACCTTCTGCTTTCACCTTGATCGAACTTCTCGTTGTCATTGCCATAATTGCCGTTCTCGCAGCCGTACTGTTTCCCGTGTTCGCGCGAGTTCGAGAAAAAGCTCGTCAGACGTCTTGCGCCTCCAATCTCAAACAGATCGGTTTGGCGATCGAAATGTATACGAACGACTACGATGAAACCTATCCGATGAGCCGATTTCCCGATGCGACACACCCACTCGGTGGCTGCACGTCGGGAGCCGGTACGGACAGCCCGCCCTCCGACGATCTGGAGGGGGCGAGCGTTAACTGGAAGCGTGCAATATATTCCTATCTGAACAATTATGCAGTCTTTGCGTGTCCATCGAACCTCGACAAGTGGGATATCGGTGGGTACAATGGGAAATCCAACAAGGGCGACGAAACCAATATCTTCTACCCGGAGGCAAACTGGATTCCTATCTCCTATGCCCTCAATGGAAGCTTTTTTCATGAAGCGATAGCTCCCTGCTGGCTCGGAGAGGCGAAAGTGCGTGGTCGTCATCGTCCTGAAGTGTTGGCGCCAGCGGGTCTGCTGCTGTTAATGGAATCAAGATTGAGTTTCCCCGATCTCGGTGACTGGTGGCTCGCAAGACGCGCTCCGAACAGTAAAACAAAGGGACCTTTTCAGTCGCACAACGGCGGGTGCAACTGGCTATTCGCGGATCAGCACTTGAAATGGCTGAAACCACAGGCGACCTGTAAGGGCGAATTCTGGACTGATGGTATTGCCAGTCGTACGAATGGATGCGGCAAGGTGGATCAAATCGCTGATGAGTATAAATGATCTGAAGTCATTCGGCATCTAGCCTTCACGCTATGCGAAGTAACTTTCGCACTCATTTGCGTATTGAAGATGTGAGTTGATAATCCGCAATTGCCTGATGGACTTTCGCGTCTGAAGAATTGGCGTTGCTCGATCCATCACTTTTTTCGTCACTTCCAGACCAAACGTCATTCTCAAACCTAGATTACGAGGCGGATACGTGGATTCAACCCAACTGGCGCATAAAGCGCAGCGTGTCGTCGATGCTGTCGAAACAGCGATCGTCGGCAAGAGTGACGTTATTGAGCTCGCGCTCTCCGTGCTGCTTTCGAACGGGCATTTGCTGATCGAAGACATTCCGGGCGTCGGCAAAACGACACTGGCGAAGGCGCTATCGAGTGCGCTCGGGCTGAGCTTCAAGCGCATCCAGTTCACACCCGATATGCTGCCGTCCGACATCACTGGCTCGACCGTATATAACCAGAAATCGGGCGAATTCGAAGTCCGTGGAGGTCCCGTTTTCGCCAATATAGTGCTTGCCGACGAGATCAACCGCACCACGCCGAAAACTCAGGCGGCGCTTCTCGAATGCATGGAAGAGCGGCAGGTGACAATCGACGGGGACGCACAGATGCTGCCCTCTCCGTTTTTCGTGATCGCAACACAGAACAATATCGAAATGTCGGGAACCTATCCCCTACCGGAAGCGCAGCTCGATCGTTTCGCTGCGCGTATCGCGATCGGTTATCCGGATCGCGAGGCAGAGCGCACCGTGCTTTCCAACCAGCGGCATCACCGTCCTGTCGATGCAATTGTGCCGGTGACTAACCCGGTAGAAATTCTTGAAATGCAGCGCGCAGTCCGTGACATTCATGTCGATGGGAGCGTACAGGAGTACATCCTCGATCTCGTGACTGCGACGCGGACTCTGCCCGCAGTCGCTCTTGGCGCAAGCCCGCGCGGATCGCTGAGTCTGCTCTATGCATCTCAGGCACGCGCAGCGCTGCAGGGACGGAACTTCGTCAAGCCTGACGACGTCAAGGCTCTCGCGCAGGTCGTACTTTCGCATCGGTTGATCGTGCGGCCGGATCAGCGTATACGCGGGATCACGGCACAGTCCTGTATCGAAGAGGTTCTGAATCGAATAGCCGTGCCCGTAGCGCTGAATTCCTGAGCGCCTCCAGATGAGTTTGCTTTGCACAATCAGCAAAGTCGAGGAATGCGTATGCAATTCGGCAAATGGGTAACGCTCGGTTTCGGCGCGCTGTGTCTGGTGATGGTCGCCGGAGTCGTCCGCCAGCAGCATCTCTATTATATGGCAGCCCTGCTGCTCGCCCTGCCGGGTGTCTCGTATCTGGTTGGCTGGACGATGCTTCGCGGTTTGGAATTTACGCGGGAACTCCCTGAAACAGCCTGGGAAGGCGAGGCGGGTGCAATTCATTATGTTGCCCGCAATCGAACCAGGTTTTCACGCTTTTTCCTGACGATCCATGAGCCACTTCCAGACTGGATCGTGCCTATCGATGAGGAAGCCGAACTGTTCAATGTCGACGCCGGAGATTCAACTCGTATTGCACTCCCAGTCGAGTTCCAGAAGCGCGGCGCCTACAAAGTCGATTCATTTCAGGTGACTGCGATCGATCCGCTCGGCGTTTTCGCCTTTACAAGGCGTATTTCCTGCGGCGGAGAGCTGATCGTCTATCCCATGCCTCGCGAACTCGGCGCCGTGCCGCTGACCGGCTCGGAACGATACGGTTCGCAGGATTTCTCGTCTGTCGTATTCAAGGGCAGCAGCGTCGATCCAGACGGAGTGCGCCCCTATGTCGTCGGAGACCCACTGCGCCATATTCACTGGCGACAAACGGCACGAACCGGAGCGCTCAGCGTTCGGGAATTCGAGGAATCTCAGGCGCTCAATCTGGTGATCGCACTCGACAGCCAGCGCGGTTTCGAATCAGGCAGAGGCAGCGAGACGACTCTGGAATACGGAGTGCGGCTGACTGCCTCCCTTGCGCAGGCTGCCACCCGACAGGGAGCGAGCATCCGCCTATTACTTTCGGAACCAGGCGAAACAGATGTCGATCTGCGCAAACTGGCGGAATTGACCAATGACGCAGGACGAGGACACGAGCATCTTTTTCTGATATTGGACGCGCTGGCGAGAGTGGAAAGCGACTCGAAGCAGCCAGCCCATGAACTGATCACAGAACGCGCAGGCAGCCTGCTACCCGGTACGACCCTGATCATTGTTACCGCGCATGCTGATAATAATCTGGCAGCCTCACTCGCGCGCTATACGGCGGCTGGAACGAATGTAGTGGTCGTCTATATCGATCCAGCATCGTTTCACCAAACTTTTCAGGACGATTACGCAGGTGCTGCTCCTGATTCACGGCACCGGCGAACAACCAATTCTGTAGTGGACATGTTTCTTGGTGAGCTGCTGGGGATACAGGCACAGGTCTTCCTGATGCCGTACAACCCGGATGGCATTCTGACTCTGGAGGCTGTAAACGATGTCTCTGCATTCCACACGGCAGCGCATTAGTCATTTCTTTGGCGTTTCGCACGGCAGTCAATCCCACACGCGATCGAAAGCACCTGGTTCCAGACAAAATGGCGCGCCAGCTTCTGCTCCCGATGCGCCAGTCAGTCTGTTTCTCTACTTCGCAGGTTTGATCGTGACACTGGCCGGCCTCTACGCTGTCAATTTCGGCATCGAGGATGCCAACTTCGCGAATCTCACCTACGGACTCGCGATTACTGGCTACGTCGTGAGTTATCTGCTGCGCGTAAGGCGCGTCGATACGCAGATGCTTCACATCCCCATATTGGTCGGGGTCGGTCTCGTTGCCGTCTCCACGATTACCAGCGGACATGGGCTCGGGTGGCTCGCGCCTGCAGGAATGGAAGAGGATAAAGCGAAGTCACTGCAGCTCCTCGTAGCCTGGATTGCGATCGTCCAGAGTTTTCTGCTCGGCAGCGACGCCGCGATTCTGTTCGCATGTGTACCCTGTATGTCGATGCTTGCAATCGTTAGCACGACGAACTCGGACTCACATATTCAAAATGCATTTTTGCTGTTCATCGGCGCCTCGACCTTCATGATGGTGCATGAGAACTATATGCGTACGCGGCTTAGTAAGGTGATGGGGCGGAGCCGTAATCGGAATCAGCGGCTGTTTCGAGGGCAGATAGCACTTACTGCGCTTTGTCTTGTCGGAGCAGTCGTGCTTGCTAACTTTGTCGCCTTCCCAATGCGCTCCCTCGGACAGACGCTCGCTGAGACTGGCGCGCTCAATGCGATTACCCCGCAGGCGCAGAAACTTGCCCGACAAAATGGCGCGAATGTCACCGTCAGCGAAAAAAATTCGGTCGATCTTGGAACAGGCCCGGTGACAGAAAACGATCTGCCTTTGATGCAGGTACAGGCGCCCGCCGGTCCGAACTGGCGTGGGACTACCTATGATTTCTATACCGGTCATACTTTCCAATCGACAGATAAGACAACGCAGCCGCTGAGTCCCGAGCTGATGGATACGGGGAAAGCCAGAGACTACACGGAGACGACTGGGACCGACGACAGAGCCCCTGTCTCCGAGATGAATCGATACGTCGTGCCGCTGAGTCCTTTCGAAATCCCCTCCAGCGATATGCGCGACAGCAAACGAATCACACAGCGCGTCACCCTGCTCGCCGGCACCTATAGTGCGCTCTATGGTGCGGGGAAAATCGAGGAGATTCATGAAGCTGCGGGCAGTATAACCCAACTGACTGCCTCTTCGGCAGGAAGCCTCCTGACTGCCACAAGCATGAACAGTCACTTGATCTATGACGCAGTCTCCAACCTGCCGTCGAGTGATCCGACAGTTTTGCGAGCCGCCTCCTCCGCTCCTTCTGCACTGCCAACCGCGATCCGCCAGAAGTACCTGCAGACAGCGAGTGAACAGGAGCCGGATAATCGACGGCTGAGGGCGCTTGCAAAAGAGATCACACGCGGAGCATCCAATAATTACGATCGCGCTGAGGCGATCAAGAAATATATTTCGAGCACCTGCAGTTACAACCTCAATACGCCCCGCGCGCCGCAAGATCAGGACGTTGTGGAGTACTTTCTGACGGTGTCGAAACAGGGCTATTGCGACAGTTTCGGCGCTGCGATGGCGATGCTCTGCCGCTATGCTGGCGTCCCTGCCCGCCTCGCGTCCGGATTCATTTGCGGCGAACTGCAGCATGACAGAACCACAGAGAACACCTATCTGGTTCGTGAAAAAGATAAGCACCTCTGGTGTGAGGTTTTCTTTCCGCATGTGGGCTGGGTGACATTCGACGCAACTGAAAACGCGCCGGATATCACGGATCGGACGCAGCATGTCGCTTCCTCGCACCGAACAGATTTCTTGACCTGGTTCCGTTCGCACGGCATACTTCCGCCGCTTTTCGGAGCAGTATTTATCCTACTGCTGGGCTATCTTCTCAAAACGGAACTGTTCGATCGTATTCCTATGCATACGATCGTGCAGAAACGCCTGCAGGATCGTCCACCGACTAATAGTCGTATTATTCATATATACAGCGCGGCAGGACGCCTGCTCGCGCGCCAGGGTCTTGCACGACCGGGCCATCAGACTGCCGATGAGTATCTGTATTCTGTCGAGAGCCTGGCGGCTGCGGTGATACCGGATGCAGTCGGCGCACTGTCGCGCCTTACTGCGTTATACACTCGGTCGCAGTACGGAGCGGCTGTCGCGACGGAGGTCGAAGTACAGGAATCGCAATCCGCGTTTGAGTCGATCAAAACTGCGCTGGCGAAAGTCAAGCGTGGCACACTGACAGTTGCGCCTCAGTCTGCCGTACCAGGGTTGGATCTCATGCCCGAGTCCAGGTAGGCGGAAGTCGCCAATGCCAGCGAATATGCCATAATGCAGATAAATCCTGTGCTGGAGACTTGATAATCACCATGACAATCGCCCTTGCCGACGCGCGTCGAAATATTCGGCAGTCGCTCCATCTGGCGGCGCCTTTCATTCTGCCGAGCGTCCGCGTTCGTAAATACGATATGCACGTGATGCTGTGGGTTGCGAAGCGCAAGCTGCCGGCGCTTGTCGCCGGGGCGCCGTTTCTGACACGCCATACGGCTTTGATTGTACCGGTCGCTCCGGATCTGAAAATGGTTTTCGGTGTGGCAAAGATAGCTCGTGATCAGGGAGCGTCGCGCATACAGCAGGAAGCGCTGCGTGTAGCGCCGCTGGCGCCAGGGCAAGCTTTTGTCGGCGCCGGCGCAAAATATCGCTATGCCTACACCGCCCTCGCCGTCATCTTCGATGAGTACAAACGCACAAGTCCCGATCTGATCAAAACGGCGGTTCGCAATGCGGCGCAGCTTGCCAACGAGCGCGGCGCGACGAAGCTGATACTGCCCGACTTTACGGAAAACCTGCTCACGCAGCCAAACTGGATTACGAGCGGACAGCGGCGCGAGACAGCGGAGATCGCAGCCTTCACCACGATTGAAGCGGTACGCGCATGCCGGGGAATGGCGGATACGGTGCATATCTGGTGTTGGAATCCGGAAAATGCCCCGGTCTATGAGCGCGAACTGAAGCGGCTTTGATCTAAGAGAATACTGTTCGATGTGTGGCACGTGAACGGAGTTCGAAATGCAGGTGCGCGTCGCGTTGGTCCCGGAGTTGGCTGGAGATGTGGCGAATACGGTCTGCGTAGTGGTGGATGTCCTGCGCGCAACGACCGTGATCGCAACCCTGTTCGAACGCGGCTGTCCGAGGGTATATGTCGCCGCTTCGCATGAAACGGCGCGCGGATTTGCTCGCGAAAAGGGCTATGTGCTGTGCGGAGAGACAGAAGGATACCGCGTCCCTGATTTCGACTATGGCAACTCCCCGGTCGAGTTTGCCACACTCGATTTTCATGACCGTCCGGTCGTCCTCTCAACGACCAATGGAACTAAAGCGACGGCATCGGTAGCGAATGCGCGCCGCGTTTTTTTGGGAGCGTCGATAAATCGCAGATCTATTTCGGGCGCTGCGTGGCGTGCTGCGCTTGAACTCGAATGCGACATCGTGATCGTCTGCTCTGGCACCCGCGATCAGTTCACGCTGGAAGACGCAACCGTGGCGGGAATGTATGTCGAAGGGGTTACCGCGCTCGCAGGAGCCTGGGAAATGCCCGAACAGGCAGACACGGCGATCGCAGCACGGCGCCTGTGGCAGACGGAGCCGAACCTCATTCGCGGATGGATGGAGGGTGTTCACGCGCGAACGCTGGCGGAACGGGGTTTCGGTGACGATATCGGCTACTGCGCCGCGATCGACACAATGCCGCATATACCGACCCTCGTTGATGAGGCAAATGCTGACAGCGTAGCCGCCCCGGTGATCTTGATTCGCTCTTAACGCCACAGTCTCGCTCATTGGACGCAGCCATACCGGAGTTAGCGCGGCAGACAGAGACCAATAAAACTAGGTGTCATCACTTTGTAGACGCTTCGGCTATCGAGGCAGCAGCATGGTCCCGATACGGAGTTTGTGACCGTCCCCGATCGCTGCCGCGCCCAGGTCATGCTTAGCTGCGCTGTCGGGAAAGCCCACGCAAAACCACGAAAATGAGATAGCACAACAACGCAATCACCCCTACCGTAATCGCGAAGTGCAGTACATGCGATACCAGCCCGATCACAATTCCCGCCACAATCCAGACTGCAACAATGCCAAGAACCAAAGCGAACAGTGTTTTCATCAGTCTACTCCCGCGCCGTCAATCTTTTTCCCTGATCATGGAACCGACAAGAACATATCACTCTACCAACTCTACTGAAAGCTGCTTACGGATTCCACTACGCGGCATTTGCATACTGCGTTTCGCGAAACTCAAATCCGTTTTTGAAAGCTTCCGAACTAAATCGTCCTGCATGCCTCCAATTAACAGCAGCTTTTTCTGCAGTCTGTTACGGAACAGTGCGCTGCAGACCGGAGCGGCGACATGGATTTAAGCGGTCGCTGTGTGCTGGTGACCGGCGCGTCCTCCGGCATCGGCGAGGCGACAGCGCACACCTTCGCCAGAGCGGGAGCGCATGTCGTTCTGATTGCCGATCATGAAGTGAATCTGTGCCGTGTCTATGCTTCGGTAATTGCGTCAGGGGGCAAAGCCACGATGGAGCTCGTAGACCTGTCCAAACCGGAACAGGTCACCGGTCTCATCGTACATCTTGAGGAGCGGGTCGGCCCGATCGACACGCTGGTGAACAATGCGGGTATTGGGCTCGGCGCGACAATCCTTAAGACTTCTCTCGAAGATATGCGTTTTTTATTCGAGGTCAACTTCTTTTCGCTGCACCAACTCTGTCAGCAGGCGCTCGGTCAAATGGCGCCGCGCCGGGCAGGTCATATTATAAATGTCACGTCAGCAGCAGGCAGATTTGGGAGTCCGACAGTCAGCGCGTATTCTGCGTCGAAGGGCGCTGTTCATGCCTACACACAGGCGCTGAGAATCGAGGCGAGCGAATACGGCATCTCCGTCAGCGAAGTGCTGCCGATTTCAGTAAGAACGCATTTCTTCGAAAACGTCAAAGGCGCAAAGTACAAGCCCAACGGTGTCGTACAGACGGCGCAGACAGTCGCAGACAGCATTGTACGCTGCGCTGCGTCACGCAACCCTGGAGCAGAGATACTGCCGTTCGCTCCGATACGCGCGGTTTTTTTCCTCGATGCTTTGCTGCCGGGCATACCTGCATGGTACGCATCGCGCGACTACCTCAAGAGTGTCGCGAGAGAAAAAGCGTCTGAGAAGCCGGCTGATCCTCCGGAATGAGTATCCACTGTATTTCCCCTCCTGAAGGAATATCAGAGGAATATCAGAGGAATATCAGAGGATCACGCATTCATGGTTCGCTTTCCGAGTAGAGACGGACGGAGATGCTATGAGTGAGTGCGCGGCGAGGAGTGCCCACATTCCCTCCTGGGCATTTTTAATTCCGGTACATCACTCTCATGTCGTGTCGCAAGTGCTCCGATAATTACTTTGAGGGCACTCGACCAAGGAAGGTATTGCGCCACTTCTCAGGAGGTTCCCATGTCCCAGATAGCGCCCATTCCGTCATCCAGCAAACCAACGCCGCCGCAACCGGCTCCCGTTCAGCCACCAGCAGCTCAGGCTCCTTCTGCGCCTGCTCCCGCAGCGACAGTTCATATATCGAGTGCGGCAAAGGCCGCAGTTACCGCCGACAAAGATCACGACGGCGACAGCAAATAAATTGCGTATACCCTGGAGGTATTGACCGTTTCAAATTGAAGACGGGGTGGCTCATCATCGAGCCATCCCGTTTTATCGTTATTCTGTTCCATTACTTCCTGCCTCCTCGGGAAAGGGGAGACACTATTCGCAGCTTTTACATTCAGCAACCGCATCGCCCCCCGCTATTTCACCGCAGGTTTGGCGGTATTCACTCCGCTCGATCGAGACTTAGTCGTCTCCTGCCGTCTGGAACCCATGAACCAGAAACCGCCCAGAATTGCTGCTACCAGCAGCCCAGCATACAGCATCGCGAACGCTTCGCTGCGCTCGAACCGGAACTGTCGCAGGTTCATACCGATCACGACAACCGCGATTGGCATGAGCGCTGGCAATGATGTCTGCGTGTACATCACAATCAGCATATACCCACACAACACAGCGCAAAGAGCGAAAAAAGTACGGCGTGATGGGACACTGAACTTCGCAAAGCAAGCGAAAAATAACGCGATGAACATAAAGTCGGCGAATCCCGCCATCGACTGCATCGGCGCAGCGCCTGTAGAAGTGCGCACCGTCGGAAGACTGACTGTCAGCGCGCGCATTGCATGGGCAGCCACCGGGGATGTCCCTTGTGTGGCCTGGGTGACCAATCCGCCTCCGAACACTACATACAGGTCGACACAGGCGAGCACAAGAGACATCGGCAGCAGCATTTTGACCTCGCGCACTACCTTTGATAGCAGCGCGCCGACGCTTGCCGCAAACCAGATTAACAACAGACCGTACAGCCCCGGCACCGCCAGCATTCGTCCATAGAGCCGAAAGAAGCCACCCCACCCCGCGCCCGCGAACAGTCCGGGAGCGATACGTACCAGCACCAGCGGAAGCGCGCAGATACCTGCGATACAGAGGCTGACTCCGAGCGCGATCACAGAGCGTTCTGCCCGCGCCACCCGCACGGTGAATAGCAAAACCGCACAGAACGACAGTAGTGTTACCGCAACAACCGTCGTAAGACTGTAGGGCAGTTGCATCGAAATACGATATAGAAGCATGTAGCAGATTCCGGTCGCCAGCGCATAGATGGCCTCTGAATGAGCGAAGGGTTTTCTTACGCTGGGATCGGAAGGAGAGACAATTAAGCCACCTGCAAGTTTCTCCTCTTCCTCCGGGGCAAGGATAGCAGATGAAGAAGGATTGTCGATGCATGAGGACGATTCGTTCGGTAGATCCATACGGATAGTGTTCCATCCAGCCGCCGGTTTCGGCTTCTCTGTCATAGATACGGTCGAAAATAAGGGCGAGCAGCGTGCGGCAATCAGGCGCAGGAGTTTGACAAGACGACCGTTCTTATTATATAATGGCGACTTCAATAACGTCAAGTCGCTGGCAGCCGCTGGAGGCGCGTCCTCCTCAATGTAACAGTGGTTTTATCGGTATAGATCGCTGCTGAATGCCATCTGCACCAATTCTGGTGCCAAACTGGAATGGAATGTCGGAGCAAATTGTGAACGAGAAACCCGGTGAGAAACAGCTGCGGATCGTGATTGCGGATGACGAGCCGATCATTCGTCTCGACCTCAAGAAGATGCTCGAGGACTGCGGCTATCTAGTCGTCGGTGAGGCAGGCGATGGCGTTAAGGCAGTCGAGGCGGCGCGAAGCCTGAAGCCAGACGTCGTGATGCTGGACATTAAAATGCCTGAAATGGACGGTATCGATGCCGCCAGAATAATGACAGAAGAGAAAATCGCGCCTGTCTTGCTGCTGACAGCCTATAGTCAGCTCGACCTCGTAAATCGCGCGAAAGAGGCGGGAGTCTACTCCTATCTGGTCAAGCCATTCAAAGAAGTGGATTTGATGCCGCAGATCGAGGTTGCAGTCGCGCGCTGGGAAGCCTTCCTGAAGATCGAAGAGCAGGCGACGGATCTGGAAGACAAACTCGAAACACGCAAATCCGTCGACCGTGCTAAAGGAATACTGATGGATCAGTACGGGCTGAAGGAGCAGGAGGCGTTCCGGCGCATCCAGGTGCAGAGCATGAACACCCGCAAGTCGATGCGTGAAATCGCCGAAGCGATCATCATCGCTCACAACGTCTGAGCCAATTTGAGTAAGCTCACAACGCCGTCCAAAGTTCCCTATGGGACCGGACGGCGTCTGTCATTTTATGTAACTATTCACCCTTACCCTCACCCCCTCTCCCGAAGCTTTCGGAGACGAGGAGTGAATACAGATGGTCTGCCTGAAAGAGCGAAACTGAAGGCAGGGTGAATAGTTACCATTTTATTTTGCTGTAGTCTTATTGTAACCCGTCTCCTTCCCTGCATTCTCTACCTTCGAAGGCAAACAAACCCCTGTCTCGTTAGGAGGGGAGAATAGATTCCAGTCGGCTTTGCCCTACTGGATGACTTGAAGTGACCATGGTTACAATATTGGATTGAATTTCAATTATTATGCGAGAAAAATTCACACGCAACCGAAACACCTGGCGCACACGACGCATCTATGCCGCACTGCGCCGCAGCGACGATCCTGATGTAGCTCTGCTGCAGGAAGAGCTTGATTCTCGTGACCGGCAGCTACGCGAAGCGACCATTGAAATACAGATGCTGCGCGTGCAACTCGACGAAAAGCAGGGCGAAGCGGAGGCGCTGCAGCGTGTCGGGGAGGCGACCGGATCGGCTTTCGACCTCGAAGAGATGCTGAAAGTCACCGCCGACATCGCCGTGCAGATCACCGGAACCGACTCTTGCCAGGTCTACCTTTTCGATGCGACACGTGAGGAGCTCGTCCTGCGTGCCGCCGATAAAAGCTACACAGACATGATCGGGCAGATTAAATTGAAGATGGGCGAGGGCATTACGGGCTGGGTTGCGCGTGAACGCAAGCCGGTAATGGTCAGCAAAGAGGCGCACAAAGATCATCGGTTCATCTCATTTCCGGGCATGCACGAGGGCGAGTTCGAGTCGATGCTTTCGGTGCCGCTCGTGACGCGCGGCGAGATACTGGGCGTCATCAATGTGCGAACCCGTCGCCCGCGCGAATATACGAAATCGCAGGTGCAGCTGCTTTCCGGAATCGCCAATCAGGTGGCGGGCGCAATCGAACGCTCCCGCCGTTTCCGACAGTTGGAACGTCAGTCTGTCCAGCTTACCACGCTTTCAGAGGTCTCGCAGGCGATCACTTCCAACATGTATCTGGAGGAGCTGCTCCACCTTTTCGTGACGATGACAGCGCGCACGATGCATTACAAAATCTGCACCGTGATGCTGATCGATCATGAAAAAGGCGAACTCGTAATCAAGGCGACACAGGCGGAAAACGACGAGTATACACGTAAGCCGAACCTCAAAATCGGTGAAAGTATCGCAGGAAGGGTCGTCGCAGAACGCCGTGCGATCACTCTGCT
The DNA here is from genome assembly GCA_038216735.1 of Chthonomonadales bacterium. Taxonomy (GTDB): domain Bacteria; phylum Armatimonadota; class Chthonomonadetes; order Chthonomonadales; family Chthonomonadaceae; genus JBBQPY01. The sequence continues at coordinate 4,331 of JBBQPY010000093.1, read as the reverse complement.
TGACGTTCAGCAGACGCCTGAATACAACTTTCCCGATATCGCACTGCGCGCCGGAGTGCGATCGCTCGCTTCAATCCCGCTTCTGATCAAAGGCGAAGTGATCGGCGCGCTCAACTGCTATACTGAGAAGCTCCACAATTTCAACAATGAAGAACTGGTCGTGCTGCAGGCACTCGCAACGCAGTGCGCGCTCGCGATCGAACACGCGAAAGTGATGGTCAAATCCGCTGTTATTCAGGAGATGCATCATCGTGTGAAGAACAATCTGCAGCAGATCGTTTCGCTCGTGCGCCTTGAAATGCGCTATGCAAAGTACACGACCGTCGAGGATGCGCTCAACGACACGCTCTCGCGGATACTCGCAATCTCCAGTGTCCATGAACTGCTCACTCGCGACGACCTCGACACGGTTTCGGTCAAGAAGCTCGCTGAGTCTCTGCTTCATGCAACGCAGCAGTCTGTTGTGCCGCCTGGGAAAACGATTCGCACCAAGGTGATCGGCGACGATTTCGTGCTGCCCTTGAACAAAGCGACTTCAATCGCACTCGTGCTCAACGAACTGGTGCAGAACGCGGTCGAGCACGGATTTAAGACGCTCAATGACGGGCGGCTGACGATCTATTTGAAGCAGACGCCGGAAGCGTTGACGCTTCGAGTGACCAACGATGGAGAGCCTCTGCCGGAGGGATTCACGCCGCGGACCGCCGATTCGCTCGGTCTCTCGATCGTCGAAACGCTCGTGCGCGGCGACCTCAACGGCACTTTCACGCTCACGAACGACCCGAAAGGCGCAGGCATCACCGCCGCCGTTTCGGTTCCGCGCTGAGCGCTATGAAGAAAACGATTATAGTTGTTCCGACCTATAATGAGGCGGAGAATGTCGAACAGTTGATCGCTCGGATTGCGGGAGTGCTCCCCGAAGCCCATCTGCTGATCGTCGACGATGCCTCCCCGGATGGGACCGCCGACATCGCGGAATGCTCTTGTAAATCATTTGCCGGATACCGTGTTTTCAGACGGACAGGGATCCGAGGGCTTGGCAACGCGTATAAAGACGCTTTCCAACAGGTCCTGGCGGAGGGTTATGAGCGTGTTGTGCAGATGGATGCAGACCTCTCGCACGACCCCACCTATCTACCGCAGATGATCGCTGCCGCCGAAAACGCTGATCTCGTGATCGGTTCGCGCTATATTCGGGGAGGCGGCGTTCGGAATTGGCCCGTGCGGCGCGTTCTGCTCAGCCGCTATGCGAACAAATATGTGCGCTGGATCACTGGAGTGCCGACGGCAGATGCGACCGCAGGATTTCGCTGCTGGACAGCGGAGGCGCTCCGAACGATCCATATCGATACAGTTGCATCGGAAGGCTATTTCTTTCAGGTCGAGACCGTCCTGCGAGCAAGCCGCGCTGGATTGCGAATTGTCGAGACACCGATCGTCTTCACCGACCGTGTCCGCGGACAATCGAAAATGTCGACGAAAGTGATCGGCGAGTCGCTGCTCATGCCCTGGAAACTGCGCTTCGATCATTCCTTCGATACAGTTGATGTGACGTTGGATTCAAATAGTCGATGAGCTGAACAATCCTTACTGCTCCTTACACTAAACTCAGCTATCCAATATCGCCTTAGAGAGGCATTCACGCACGAGACTCCAACAAAATCGTCAGGAGCAGCACATGAAATTTTTCCGGGCGATTGCGATGCGCCTTGGGTTGCCGCGGAAGTCGCCTATCGTCCCTGTGCCTGAGGGGTTGATAAATGACCTTGGAACCATGCACGCTATGGTATTCACGCCGATGGCGCTTTTAATCCGCCCGGAAGTGACGAAAGAATTGAAGCTTACCGAGTTCCAGACCAATGCCATCCGACAACTGCAAAAGGAGCGTTCGAAGGGGTCCGCAAATAAGAAGAAAAAAAGTCCGAAAGAATCGAAAGCTGACGATGAAACAAACATAATGCAGATCTTCAGGGAGATGAGAGAGGACGAAGCCGGATATGCGGAGCGTGCATTGCTGCTGATGGACACTAGCCAGCGAAAGCGGATAAAAGAGATCAGAATACAGGTACTGGGCGCACGTGCCGCGTTCGATCCCGATATCCAGATGATGCTCGCGGTTACTGAGCCTCAGAAGGTGAGGCTATCTGCCCTGCTTCATGAGTACACAGAGGTGAAGCTTTTTCGGGTTGACACCGAAATGGATCCCGAGCAAAAGAAGCAGTTACGAGAAGAATTGAACGCTGAATTCACAGCCGAGACTGCCGGTGTCTTCACGGCTGCACAAAATGCAACGTTAACTGAAATGCAGGGAGCCTTTTTCGAAGACGCCGCCAAACTTCGGTGACCCTTCTCGATTTCGAATATTTTCCCCCGACTTCAATCCCATGTCAATCGGAAAAATTAGTACGAAACTGATCGTTGTGATATAATAAATCATTCGATTGCGATCACCGCACATTTTCTTTTTATTCGCTACTTACGCTTCCCACCACTTTTCTCGAAGGACTCCGAATGCAGCTACGCAGCTTATGGACACCGCTTGCAATCATCGGCATCGTCGCCACCATAATCTATAGTGAACGTGTGCTCGTTCCGCCAGTAAAAGACGGCAAGGTACACATACTCTACTGGGAAAAATGGACCAGTTTCGAAGGCGACGCGATTAAAGCGACCGTCGATGACTTCAACCGCTCACAGGACAAGATTTTCGTCGATCTGCTGACCGTCAGCGGCATCGAGAACAAGACGCTTCTCGCTGTCGCAGGCGGTGATCCGCCCGATGTCGCCGGTCTCTATGGAGCGAACGTCGCGCAGTACGCCGACGATAATGCCGTGCTCAACCTCGACGATTACTGCCGTGAGAACGGCATCTCCGAAAGCCAGTATGTGCCGGTCTACTGGACGATCGGGCACTATCGCGGGCATCAGTATGCCCTCCCGAGCACCCCCGCCTCGACCGCTCTGCACTACAATAAAGCGATGTTCCGCGAGATCGGCGCTGATCCTGAAAAGCCGCCTCAAACGCTCGAAGAGATGGACGCGATCGCGGCTAAAATGACCACCTATAAAAACGGTAAGCTCGATAAAACCGGCTTTATGCCAGCGGAACCGGGCTGGTGGAACTGGGGCTGGGGCTATATTTTCGGCGGTCAGCTCTGGGACGGCAAAGACAAGATCACCGCCAACTCACCCGAAAACATCCGTGCCTTCGAGTGGGTCGCCTCCTATTCGCAAAGGTTCGGCGCGACGAACCTGCAGTCGTTCCGCGGCGGACTCGGTAACTTTTCCTCGCCACAAAACGGCTTCCTCGATGGCAAAGTCGGCATGGAACTTCAGGGTGTCTGGATGTATAACTTCATCAGCAAGTACTCGCCGAAAATGGAGACGCCGGTGCGTCAGTGGGCAGCCGTGCAGTTCCCCCACCCCGCCGACAGACCGGATCTCGCCGACGTAACCTTCGCCGATGAAGACGTTCTCGTGCTTCCGCGCGGCTGTCCACACCCGAAAGAAGCGTTCGAATTCATCAAATATATTCAGTCGCAAAAGGGTATGGAGATGCTCTGCGGCTTGCAGAGAAAGAATTCGCCGTTGCTGTCGGTCAGCGAAAACTACTACAAAAACAGTCCCAATCCGTTCATACGCCTGTTCGTGGATATGCCGAAAAGCAAAAACACGGTGATCCCCCCGATGCTCGGTATCTGGCCCGAGTATACGAACGAACTGACGAATGCCTTCGATGAGATTTCACTGATTGACAAAAATTCGAACAAGACCGTCAAGGAGATTCTCGACAAAGTGCAGGAGCGAATGCAGCCCAAAATGGATGAATACCGCAAGAGGCAGCGACAGCGCGATGCGGCTGAAGGTAAAACGCCGACGGAGACATCCCGAATCGACACTCGACAGGGCAACAGTACCTCCGCGCAGTTGCGGACGGTGCAGCAATGAAGGAATCAGTGAAGGGTTCACGCAGCAACAGTCGACGCGAAACGGTTACCGCGCTCCTATTCGTCTCACCATGGGTGATCGGATTCGGAGTTTTTCTGCTTTATCCTCTGCTCGCCTCGATTTATTACAGCTTCTGCGATTACTCGGTTCTTCGTCCGCCGGTATACATTGGATCCGATAATTATGTAGGTCTGTGGCACGATGAGATTTTCCGACAGGCGCTCTGGAACACTACGGTTTATTCCATTTTCGCACTGCCGATCGGCGCCGCGGTCGCGCTCGCGCTGGCGATGCTGCTTAATACGAAGGTTAAAGGAATGACCTTCTACCGGACACTGTTCTACATTCCGTCACTCGTTCCTGCGGTCGCGCTGGGCGTGCTC
>JBBQPY010000092.1:0-20481 GCA_038216735.1 Chthonomonadales bacterium | reverse complement strand
TGCTTTGGCCATCTCCTGGCTGGTGCTTGCGGACTGATCGGCGGCGCTTGCGACATCCTGCATCGAGCGCGCGATGTCTTCGGAGGCGCGTCCGGTCTGCTCGGCGGAAGTGGAGAGCTGCGTGCTGGTTGCTGCAACGCTCTCCGCGCCTTCCGTGACTTCACTGATCAGACTACGCAGGTTGACCACCATGCTGGAAAACGCGATGCCGAGTTTGTCTTTGTCGGACTTCGGCTCGATGTTCTGCGTCAGATCACCCGCTGCCATCGCGGCTGCAACTCCAGCAACTTCTCTCTGATAGGCGATCAAAGTACGGAACGCCTGGGCGACCTGCCCGACCTCATCCTTTCGTACCAGAGTGACTTCCTGATCCACAGCGCCGAGTGACAGCGCCTGTGCCGATTTTGCCATACTCTTGAGCGGGCGGGCGATCAACCACGTTATCCACCATGCGATGCCGCTTCCAACCAGAGTTGCAAAGAGTGAGAATCCAATCACTGCTGTTCGCGTTCGCTTGTAGGCTGCCAGATTGAAGGCATGCGTGTCGGCAATCAGTAGATCCGTATTCTTATTCACCTCAGCCATTGTTTCACGAAACCCGCGAAACTGCTCTTTAGCGTCGCCGATATGTCCCCTTGCCTCAGCCAATTTCCCTGAGCGCACGAGCCCGACCAGATTGGCAAAAGTCGATTGCAAACCTAGAATTTGTTGCCTGGCTTTGCCCTCGATGAGTTCTTTCAATGCCGGGTGGCTAGAGAGGTGGCCAGCCAGAAAATCCAAATCTTTGGCGACCTGCATGCGCCCATTATTGTAGGCGGAAAGCGATTTTTCTTGTCCTGTCACCATGAAAGCGCGCATCCCAGTTTCCTGGTTCACCATCTGTAACAGCATATCGCGCGCTGTATTATTGATGGGAATAATGTCGGTCACGATCGTATTGGACCCCTGATTCATACCGGCCGTTTGTTTGATTGCGATGCCACTGATGATAAACATATTCAGCAGCAAAAAACCGAATCCAAACGCCAGCTTATGCGCTGTTTTGAGATTTGCAAGTAATGTCATCCTGGTTTCCTTTGACTCTCCGTGTTTTTACGAAAGACCGGCAGCGGAGAAGAGTCCTTTCGTCTCCGGTCCAGCCTGTTTGGTTATTGTCGCAAGGTTATTATTGCTGCTGGCAAGGTAGTCGAAAACATGCCCTACAATAATAGTGATACTCTGCCTCATCGACTCTGCCGACATTGCTTCCGACAATACACTCTGCGCATCCGTCAATGAGCCCGGCTTCAGTCATTAGCATAAATTGCGTCGTTCATCTTACAGCGCGAGGGCAAAAAGTCTCTAACTGTAAACGAGCGTCAAGAATGCGTCGACGACTGCCGGGTCGAAGTGCGTACCGGACAGCGACTGAAGATGTTCACGCACTTTCTCTGTGGGCCATCCCTTTCGATAAGGACGATCGGAGCGCAGTGCATCCCACACGTCCACCACAGCAAATATCCGCGCTGCCAGGGGAATCTGCTTTCCCTCCAGTTGATGTGGGTAACCGCTGCCGTCCCACTTTTCATGGTGATAGTAGGGAATATCCAACGCCTTACGCAAAAAGGCGATTGGCAGGAGCATCTCATAAGCATATAGCGGATGAAGACGCATGATCTCCCACTCTTCCTGTGTAAGCGGTGCTAGTTTTAGAAGGATGCTGTCGGGAATTCCCATCTTGCCGATGTCGTGCAGCAGCGCTCCACGGCGAATATGCACCAACTCCTCAGTGCTAAGTCCCATCATTCGTGCCAGGCGTACGGTCGTTTCCGTGACTCGATGGCAGTGTCCGTCAGTCTCCTTGTCACGGAGATCGAGTGCCCGAGACCAGCCCTCGATAGTCGTATCATAAGCTTGCGTCAGCTCACTATTGGACTGCTGCAATCCCTGGATCAAAAACGAGTTGTCGATTGCAATTGCCGCCTGGCCTGCCAGCGCGATGAGAAAATCCATCTGGTCCGGCGTAATCGAAAGAGGAGCGCGATGGTATATTTCCAAAACGCCCGCGAAGGAATCTCTGGCGATAAGCGGTACACAGTAGTAGTCGACGAAGCCCTGTGCGCGCATCAGTCGGGAGTGTGGAGTATCCTGCATATCCGCTACCCTATCCCCATGGGATGACCTATCATCTTCGATAGCCGCGCGTCCCCGACTTCCACAGTCGCCCTGAATCTCAGGTAACGGAGGGCAGTTTTGCGAAAAACCACGGTCTGTAAAAGCGTTCAACGTGTGTGTCTGAGGGTCGAGAAGCAGAAGAGCGGCGGCATCTATATGAAGCAGGTCGAGTACCTGAGCCAGTACAATGTCGAGCGTCTGTTTTAAGCTGGAGCCGGATAATATCGAGACATCTATCGCCCGCAGCGCCATGAGGCGTGCGACCTGACTCAGCATGCGCTCCTGCAGCTGCCTGCATTCCGTGACTTCCTCTTCAGACCGGAGAATGCTGTCTTTGAGTTCGAACATATCCTGCGACAGCTCTGTCGCCGTGGCAGACTGACGTGCCAGCAGACGCAGCATATCTTTCTGTTTAGTGCCTAGAGTCCGTGGCTTTTGATCCATCACACAGAGCATACCGATCGTATTCCCTGCCGGGTTCGTCAAAGGCATCCCGGCATAGAAGCGGAGCGATGGATCGCAAGTCACAAAGGGGCTTGCGGAAAAGCGTTTATCTTTCAATGTGTCGCCGACCATAAACAGGTCCTTGAGCAAATGAGCCGGTTGATAGAACAGATCGAGCGCGGCGGCTGCCTGATCGTGATCGCATCCGATTTCGGTAACGGCCCACTTATGATCCGCATCGAGAAGACCAATTACTGCGATTGGAGTACAACAAAAGCTCGCAGCGAGGCGGGGAATATCACTGAAAGTCTGTGTGGAGATTGTATCGGCAAGCCGCCAGGAAGAGGCGGCATTACAATCGTCCCCTACCCTGTTGCTTTGAAGATCCGTCTTCATAAAAATCATTCACCTTAATTCTGCAGGTATGCTGCGCTGAGTGGATCAGAAAATAGCTGGATCCCTTTTAAATGCCTGCATCAAGTACACATGTATGTTCGACTCATCGCCTCCGTCACAACGGAGTACTTTCTGCCGTCGTCGCGAAACTGTGTGATGAGAGTGACTGCCTTAAATGCTCGCATAGTAAGTATGGCTAATCGAGCGGGCTTTTTCTGCCGGACAAATGCCGATCCTCGCATAGGACATTGCGGCGCGGCATGTCCGTCTTTGTCCTACAAATCGACAAGCAAAGCTATTACAGCGGCATGACGACTGTCCCCAAGCATGAAGGCAAAGCTACTAAACAGAAAACGAAAAATTGTGATGGGAGAGGTACACCAACGAAAATGACCCGGCACAATGTCTTGTTCGCGCCGAGTTTCCACCTCAGAGATACAATTTGCTATCTTTGCAATCTATCGGGCACTATTGTATTCTCGTCCTACCGACTTGCACTAGTCGAAGGTACGGAGGGCGACGAACGGAAATGGCATTGAAAAACAAAGGATCGACAAACAAAGCCGATTCCGGACGCCCTCTTACGACGCCCGGGGTCTTGCGCAAGCGTAGTTATTCGACGAGTTGGTGTCGTACAGCGTGGTGGGTCAGCTCCGCATTCGTATGCATTCCCATCTTGAGGAGGACTCTGGTCCGATATGTGCTGATCGTCTTGACACTCAAAGAGAGTATCCCACCGATCTGAGAAACCGTCTTACCGGAAGCTATCAGGCGCATTACTTCGTACTCTCGATTGGACAACGATTCATGTGCCTGCTCGCGGTTGCCTCGCTGTAAATTGCATACCAGTCGTTCCGCCAGCGAAGGACTGACATAGTTGCCGCCGCTCAAAATTTTTCGGACCGCTATGACCAGTTCTTCGGGTGCGCTGTCTTTTGTCAGGTAGCCTGCCGCACCTGCCTGCAGCACACGCTGCGCCAACTGATCTTCGGGGTGCATACTCAGCACCAGAATCGGAAGGACGACCGGACAATTGCGCACCTCCTGTATGATCTCGAGACCACTGCGCCCCGGCATAGTGATATCGAGTATCAGCAGATCCCAGCCACCCTGACGTACGAGTGCCATCGCTTCATCGGCATTTTGCGCCTCCCCAATCTCCACATTCTCCAGACCCTCGGTAAGAATCTGTTTTATGCCATGCCTGACGATGGCATGATCATCCGTAACTATAAATCTCAAAATTGCTTCCTCCTATCGGCACGTGCATCAATTATAGGCTGAATACACGCTGATTTTCTGCCGGACATACTCCTATTCGTGCGTAGGACGTTACGACGCCCGGCGTAGGACACTGAGACATGATTGCGCGTAATCGGTACCATATATAGTCCTGACGAGCGATGCGAAGTTGACTCATACATCGAAACGGGCGACATATCGGAAGGCTAGCTGATCAGCGCATCGGAATACGCAGTTTCACGATAGTGCCTTTTTTGGCACCGGCGACAATTTGCACCTCACCTCCAAGCAGCAGCGCGCGCTCATGCATGCTGAGCATTCCGAAGGATTTGGAGCCTCGTGCACTCATCGTGCCTATTCCAATACCGTCATCCCGCACCGTCAGGACGAGCATCTCTTTATCGCTCTCGAATCGCATGTGCACACGCTTCGCCTTCGCGTGGCGAACTACGTTCGTCAGACTCTCCTGCGCGATGCGAAAAACTGCCGTCATGCGCTCCTGGTCCAGGGGCACCGTTTCCATGTTGGAGGTGAAAATGCAGGGGATGCCGGTTCGTTCTCCGAAATCCTGCGCCTGCCACTCGAGCGCCGGAACGAGACCGAAAGTATCTAGAATTGCGGGGCGCAGTTCCGTTGCGATACGCCGTACCGCATTGATCGTCGATTCGATGAGCGTGTTCATCGTGTCCATTTTATCCATGAGCGCTTCGGCAGGAACGGGTGCGCCTCCTTGTGGTGAGTGCCGCCTCAGCCATGCCAGGTCGATCTTCAACCCGGTCAACGCCTGTCCCAGTTCATCGTGCACTTCGCGTGCCACCCGCGAACGCTCCTCCTCCCGGACAGTATGCAGGTGACTGGTCAGCGTCTGCAGTCGTGCCAGCGAATCATTGAGGCTCTGCTCCGTCTGTTTGCGCTCAGTAATGTTTTCAACCATGCCGATCCCAAACAGCCAGGCTCCTTCTGCGTCTCGAACCACCGACGCGGTCAGACGGCTCCAGATGACCCTTCCATCTTTACGAATATAACGCTTCTCCATTTGAAATGAATTTCGCCGGCCGGCGAAGAGCTCATCGTGTAGCTTCATACTGAGCGCGATGTCCTCAGGGTATGTGAACTCGGTCAAAGCCATGCCGAGCAGTTCGTCCTTCCCATACCCGAGCATCTCCTCAAGGGCAGGATTGCTCATAATCAAGTGCCCCTCCGCGTCTGTCAAAGCGATGCCTACCGCTGCCTCCATGAAGAGCGTCCGAAAGAGAGCTTCGCTCTCCCAGCGTGCGATCTCTGCCTGCTTGTTACTGGTGATATCCTGAATTGCGCCGAACAGTTTGATCGGCATGCCCGCCTCCATCAGCACATTGCAAATGGTTCGCACTACGATGCGCCGCTGCTCAGCCGTGATCAACTCTAATTCTAAATCGAAACCTTCCCCGGCACTGAGCGAGCGCGTTATCGCCTCCTGGAGCTGCTGCACACTGTCAGGCGTATAGAAAGCCAGTGACGATTCTACGCTGGGCACATGCACTTCCGGGGAAATCTCGTGAATGCGATACGTTTCTGCTGTCCAGTAAAAAGCCTCATCGCCGACGTTATGTTCCCAGCCACCGACATGAGCAGTACGGTTTGTCTGCTCCATGAGCAAAATCTGTCGTTTTGAGACGGTGATGTCGGTCAAAAAGCCCGCGAGACGTGTCGGTTGGCCGCTCTCGTCGCACAGCACATCACCCCGCACTTCAAACCATCGATACTCTCCGCTGCGACATCGGAGGCGATACTCGGCATGAAAAGGAACGCCGCGAGAAAGGCTCTCTTGAAAGTGCTCAGCAGCAAGCACCGCGTCTTCCGGATGCAGTCTCGCTTCTAACGCAGAGAGATGGGCGGTCAGTTCCAGGGGATGCTCCGCAAAACCCAACAGTTCCAAAAAACGTGGCGAAAAGTAGATTTTGTCTGTTGCCAGATTGACATCGAACAAGCCGTCATTCGACCCGGTAACTGCAATGCGGAGCCGCTCCTCACTTTCGCGAAGCGCCATTTCGGTGCGCAGGCGCGTGTACCGATGTCCAATCGCGCCTCCGTACAAGCCGAGTAGCTCCACCTCGTATTCGCGCAGAGGACGATGGTGAAGATAGTTATCGGCGTTCAGCACGCCGATGACGGCAGTTCGATCTTTCAGAGGCACCATCATATGCCAGCCTCGACCGACTTCATTTCCCTGTGCGTCGAGATGCGGCCAGTCACTTTGCACCCACACATCCCCGTTGTCGAACATCTCCTGGCGGCTACTGACCGTGGAACGCATCGTCTGAGAATGTTCGGCACGCGTCGATCCCGTCTCATCTGTACCATAGGTGCCTTCGAGTTGCTCGGGATCGTCTGCAATCAGCCACAACGAGAGTCTGTCAAAGCCGAATCGTTGACGTCCCAGTTCGACTGCGCGGCGGCAGAGTTCGTCTGGCGAGTCGACCTGTGAAAGAATCAAGCTCAACTCGTGCAGCGTCTTCAAATGCTCCTGAAAATCGTGCGATGCCTCTTCGCGTTTACGCAGCGCCCTCTGTGTCTTAACAAGAGCACTGATTTCCGTTGCCGTACAGAATATCCTCTCTATTTCGCCTGCAGCGTTCAACAGGGGGTGCAGATGAGTCAGCAGCCATCTCTGTTCCCCCGTATCCAGGCGTTTCCAGCTGATGACCTCATCATGGATTGGCTTTCGCGCAGCAATCACTCTGGGAACAAGACGCCCTTCGCGAGGGAGCAAAACGCCCTCTTCGTCGAACACGTCGAATTCGTGCGGGGTTTTTCCGAGGAGATACTCCCTGGTGGAACCCAGGATTTCGCAGGCCATCTGATTCAAGTCGATAATTTCACCCTTGAAATCGAAGACGAGCATTCCGAAATGAAGGTCATCGAGCCACGCAAGAAATTGCGCGCTCCTTTCCGATAAATCTATTGCCTCAGAGTGTTCTCCAGCTTGCTGTCGGGGCTGATTGTTTTGTATCTGCTCTTTCATGGGTCCTCCACCAGATCGGGAACCAAACCGGAATAGTGTGCTGAGATTCTGTCAGGTCGATCGTACCGATCACTTCTTCCCCGAAGGGGTATCCAATGTCTTAACCCTGTGTATTTACCGGGTACTTGCTTTGCTATGTAGTGCAGGCAACAACCGATCTAGTCGACACCCGGGCAGCGTACAACTTGGGTACCCCAAGCGTTGTCCTCCACTGAAAAATCGCAGGGAAGCGACCATAACAGGGCTGCTTTCGAAATCGGACGACCTGCGGGAAGCTGATCCAACAGCCCACGCGCGAAATTGCCCTGGTGCAGCAAGAGAACGGATTCTAAGGCGGTAGTAGGCCGCTCGGCTGTGCGTCCATGGTGAGATTCCTATTTGTTCAGCAGGCGAGGAACAATTCTCTGCGGCAATATGACACCCTATTGAAATATTTTCGACGCTTTGTCACCACAATCACTGACGCCTATTATATTCTTTGCTCTTGTGCTCTGACAGCCGCGGTCCCGCATCAGAGGAGCAGGGTGCAGATAGTGTCTGAAGCGGTTGAGAAGTGCTCACGAAACAAAGAGTAAGCATAGGCTTTCTATACTGCTATTGTCCCCTGTGCTTCTATTATCACGTATGCTTCTCGTCAGAGTCAAATCGTTCGGTTGTTTGTTGTGGTAGGGATCGAAAAGCAAACTCTGCAGAGCAGGAGTCTAGTCCAGTATATTGGTGTAAAATTGGGACCAAAATCTATTAGCCCAAACCCCCGAAGCTATCACCGGGGCAATCTGGCTTAAACCACGTCGAGCTTTCCAATCCTACATGGCGACGGATCAGACGCGTGTTCTATCCACATCCTCAGTCTGCATAAAGCTTCTGCAGGAATTCGCCACGAATGATACAAATCACCCTACAGCAGACAAATGTCTTCATATCGAAATGACGTGAGGATTCACATTCTGGAGAGTTGCAAGGTACAGTAGATTTGAAATTCAGTTTCCAGGAGCCCCTCCAATGTCTGAACCATAGACAGCTCCCTGGCAATTTAGTGCGTTTGGCAGAGAGCGTCATAGCACACGCTTCCGGAGCCATCAGGCCAGCGCGGTCCCGGCCTATCTGGCCAATCATTGCCATAGTCGCGAAAGCCTTATCGAGATTATCTGGCCGGAATGTGAACCGGAGAGCGGGCGGCATAATCTCAGCACCGCTCTCTCCTCACTGCGCAATCAGTTGGAATCGCCCGGCGTGCCTGGGGGTACGGTTCTTATTGCCACCGCTTCTCGGTGGAACGCAACCCGGCGACCGTCACGACCGCTGTTGCTGAGTTCGAGCAGGCGCTACAGCCAGGTCGGAGAGAAACGTGCCTGCCACCACCGCCACCGGAGCCGTTGGAACAGTTCTGGCGTTCCTGATCCCCAGTCTTACTGGCTGATGCGGAAAGTGAGTGTTTTCCACACGAATTCTTACCGCTCCCCAAACTATTTTTGCCGGAGAACCCCATGCAGCAAATCGCCCTGAAAGACCTCGATTCCCAGATCGCTGAACAGATCAAAGCGAGCGCTAACTCAATTTGGGAACCCCATAACCACCAACCAGAAGATTTATCGGTGCGCAACGTTATCAAGAAGCGCTGGAAAGGCAAGGGATGGGGTGTTGCAAGACCGACAATTCTCGGCTCTATGACAGGTCTAGGAATTGGCTTGGGGTTAGGTTCGCTGATTGGTAACCCCGGAGCCATAGGTGGCCTTGGGTTCCTCGGCTGTTATCTGGGTACCCTGGGCACTCTCGTCGGTTCGATGCTAATGCGGCGCAAATCGGTACAGACCAACATGTGCGCGGAAGAGTTGCGTGCGGTCATGCACATTGCCTCACTCTCCCGAACAGACGCGAGCTATATCGAGGTGGTCTGCTCCCTCCTCGAAGCAGGCGAAAATATTCCGGAAGAGATCGCCAGGGAAATACTGCAGTCTTTGAGTATTCTGATTGAGCGTTACCGGTATATTGACGCGCAGTTAGAACGGCTGAAAAAAGTCGTTGGGAATGAGTCCGTGGAGGCACTGGAAGCGGAACATTCCCGGCTTGTGGACCGAACCGCGCGGGTGGATGACCCGCAAGCGAAGGAGGATATGCAACAAAGTCTCACCATGTGCGCAAAGCGATTGCAGGGCGTACGCGCCCTCACTCCCTCTATCGAACGACTTGAAGCGCAGAAAGAGGTACTGCACCAGACACTCATGATGATTCAGGCATCTGTTGTGCGGCTGCAAGCCGCGCCGAGAGCGGTCAGCCTGCCGGATACCACCGAGCTTCGGCAAGCAGTCGATGAGGTGACTATAAAAACGCGGGCGGTGGAAGAAGCCGTCGCGGAAGTGCTTGTCCTTCAGGGTAAATAGCAGTTGGCTCTATGCCAGAATGCCTACAATGACATTGCCGTGAACACCGTCAATCGGCGCTGAATCCTGATATGGTAGTAGGGTAACCCCTGCGAAGCTGTTACCGCCGAAATCTGGCAGCATAAAAAAATTAATATTGGCTGTACCCTGATGTCGTGTCGGTGAAATTACATTCCCCGACACGTCTGCTTGTCAGTACCCGTCTACATGTTGGTGAATTGGTCAAAAACGGGTCTCATTTTGGGCTTTTCAACGTGTCGGAGAATCGGAGATAGCCGGTATCCTATTTCCGCACGTCCGATAACGACATGTGATTGGAGTGCACCCTTGGAATGAGACAGGCAGTTAGGGGCGTGTGAAAGTATTGACTTAGCAGTCAGAATACAGACTGCTTTTCAGGGCACAACTCGCTTCTAACCGCTCAATGGCAGGGCACCACGGCTATTTCGTGCCGATCAGAGCTGTTTGGACAGTCTCGACCAGGCAGAATGAACTTTCCGCACCTGATAGGCTGCGGTAAACAGACGGGCTTCCGCTCTAACCCGCTCGGCTCCACGCAACAGCCAGCGGGAATACCCGAAAACAGCGCGTACAAACCCAAACACCGTCTCGACCGCAGGCGCACGACAGCGATAGCGCTCCACATGAGTTGGATCACAAAAGCGTTGCAGATGCGCCTGGAGCGTCTCGTCATTCACTCGGATGGTCAACATCCGGCGTTTGCGCGTGACGCAAGCCCCACAGGTTTTCGCAAGCGGGCAGTCGGTGGGACAGGATTGACGGGCTTGATACACACGGACTTCCTGTCCACCACGCGGACGTTGCTGCCGGAACAACACCACCATTCCTTCGGGACAAGTATAGGTGTCTTCTGGTTGCGCATAGGTGAATTCGACCGAGCCCACGACCTTGGCGCGTGTCGTTGCGACGGGTTGTTGCCGATGCAGATCACAGGCTGTGAAGTTATCGGGAATACAGACATCTACTCCCTCCGCTATGAGGGCCGCGATGGTATCGCCTGTGTACGCGATGGTATCGGCATCTACCGCTGTCAGCGCGATAGGTTCCTGAAGTCGGGCGGCTTGCACCAGAGGCAACAAGCGCGCGGCATCATGACTGGAAGGGGTTGTCTGGGCGGCTACAAGCAGTCCGTTGTCTACGGCGACTTCCTAACTGTGGCATTCGCGAATACCTTTCGCACGGCCTTCGCCCATCCTGCGGGCATCCGGGTCGGTCAAGCAGGCGTGTTTTCTCTCTTCCTGCTGGGCGGCTTCATCGTTGCGATGGCCGCTTCCAGACGGGGTCGCATGCGTGGCCCCACAGACGCAGGCTCGGGTGCAGGAGCCGATTGCGCCAGCGGGTTCTGGCGCACCGCTTGTTGCTGGCGCACCCGCCGCAGAATGTCGCGCATCGGAACCGTGTCCACCGTCTTGTCCAGGCAGGTGGTTCCCGGCGGCTGGTTTTCTTCGCTGGCGTCGGCTTGGGCCGCTTCTTTGAAAATGGTGTTGAGTTCGGTGAGAACCGCGTCAAACTCAGCCGCTTTGACCACAGACTCGGGAGAGGCGTTGGCACGGATTTTGGTGCTGTCAACAGCAATGCGTCCCAGACGAGAGATACCTACCTCCTGGGCGATAGCCAACAATCCCTTCCAGACCGTTTCGAGAAGATCCGTCTGGTGTACGCGAAACGCGCATATGTACGCGAAACGCGCATAGAGTGCGGTAGGAGGGAGTGTCTCCGCGCGTAAGGTAGAGATACGGCAGGCTCTCCTCACAGAGCCGCTGCAATTGGCGGGAGGAGCGGATGCCGGTGGCATAGCCATAGAGCAGCACTTTGGCGCAAAGCCTGGGATCGAAAGC
The DNA here is from genome assembly GCA_038216735.1 of Chthonomonadales bacterium. Classification (GTDB taxonomy): domain Bacteria; phylum Armatimonadota; class Chthonomonadetes; order Chthonomonadales; family Chthonomonadaceae; genus JBBQPY01. The sequence continues at coordinate 9,001 of JBBQPY010000092.1, read as the reverse complement.
GGGCTGCCCAGGAACGACTGACGCGACTTTCGACGGCAGGCTTTCTTCGACCACGCGCTCCACAAGGCGTGCCAGATGGTTCTGAGGCAGATCACGTTCTGGATCATAGCCAAACAGTAAGGGAACCGAAGGGTTGTGTGGGCGATACGCCATGATAGTCTCCAGACCACTATGAGATGTCTGTAGATTCCACTTACATGGGACAATCTCCTTTGAAAGAGGCTGAATACTTTCACACGCCCTTAACTCGCTGTCTCATCTTAGGGGCGCATTCCATATGCCGTGGAATAAAGCCCCTATTAGTCTACCGGTCTGACAGCTAAATCACCCTCGCGGCGTTGCTGCCGTTGTTAGCAGAAATATCGGCAAAATGGGTCGAATTGCTCCGTCAGTAACTATCAATGCCGCGCTCGACTTTGCGTTAACGTACGCCAGTTGCGATTTCATTTTGGGCACCATCCTCTGCCAGCTTACGCCTGCCTTCTCAGGGGAACGTGAAGTCACGGATTTATCGTCGTCATTGCCGCCACTATTTTAACAACGCAACCACGTCATGGAGCCCTCTAAGGACGCTAAAACTCAGAGCCGTATTTCCCTCGGAGTCGACAATCCCAGGATCCGCATTATAAGCCAGCAATAAGCGTACAATCTCCTCATAGGCTGCCTCACGATGGGGAATGGTGGCTATTGTTTCATCCTTACCATCATGCTGGTCATCTTCCAAGAGATGGATCAGCGCTGTTTTGCCCTGCTCATCCACGGCATTTACGTCTGCACCATAGTTCAGAAGAAGGCTGAGGGTTTCTACAGACTCGGTGTCTGTTGGCCAGGGACAGGTAGCGCTCATCAAAGGCGTATTCCCACTATTGCCTCGTGCGTTTGCATCAGCGCCATGATCCAGAAGCAAACGGACATTCTGCGGCTTGTGCCACGCAGCAGCTCCGAATAAGGCCGTAGCTCCCCCCTTGTCACGGGCATCTATGGCCACTCCTTCGCTTATAAGCCATCTGAGTATCTCGATATTCGAGCACAACATTAATGCTGTTTTTCCACGTTTGTTGACGGCATGAAGGCTCGCTCCACGGTCGAGCCACTTTTGCATGCCTTTGCGCTCGCCCATTATGACGGCGGAAAGCAGTCCGGCATCAACCTCCCTCATTTCTCGGCCCCTTCTATTCTGTACATATTGAACGACCTGCTGCCACCGGGAAATGAGAGGTGCGTTTCCATATTAGAAAACGAACGCTTATGATATACCGATAACAGAGCTTGTCACCGATGTCAATTGGCAGCAGGCAACTCATGTCCGAAATGGCTCCCAGCTCTTCATAAGTTTCGTTATCAAGAGGTGATTTTCATTGCAGCGAACGCAAGCACGAAGCGCCTGGTGTCAGTCCAGCGCAATACTCTCGACCGCCTAAAGCGCTTCTTCCGCCTGGTCGATCACCTTCGTGCCCAACTTCGAAGCGGCAGCATACCAAGAGCCGCGCGAACCGCCGGGAACGTCCGTACTAGGAAGTGCATGAAGGAAAGTAAGTCCCTTTTTTTAGCCGCAGGATGCTCGTTGTTCCTGCGGCGCTTTGTACGCCTGCCTGCTTTCCCTTCCTAAAGTATCAAAATAATTGCGGGATGTGACAGAAAGCAGGCAGTTTGGCATGATTCTTGCACTCACTACTACTGGCGGTAATCTTTCTGATACCTCACCGCTTCTCTATTTTTCAGGTTCTCGTAGGCGACCCTTGTTTTTGGCCATCGGTCGGACTACCGAGCAGGCGGGACCGTTCTCCCGGATCTCGGCGCACAATGATCGATATTCTCTTGTCGGATGAAAAGAAAAATCATGTCTCTCGAAACCTCGAAGTCCTGCCTGGCGGTGGCGGCTATCGCTCTCTTCAGTCTGGCAGGGCTCTCCCCAACCTCGGCACAGACCACGTTCACCACGGGGCCGGGCTCTGCCGTGGGCACGGTAGAAAACTTTGCCGACTTCGACACCGGCGGCACATTCGTTTTTACGGATGCCTATAGCGAGGGTGGATTGCACTTCACCGCACCCAATGGCGTCGTGAGTCCTAACTTTTTCAGCAGCGCGACCGATCACACCTACTACACCAATGGGGGCGGCTATTCCTACACAACGGTAGCCAAATCGGACAGCTCGCTGTTCCACGCTCTGGAGTTCCAGGTGGATAATGGGTTTAGCCTGCCGACCACATTTCTGCACTACGAGATCTTCAGCGGCGGCCGGTTTCAGACCGCCGGTTCTGTGGACGCAGCCTTCGGAAGCACGATAGGCTTCCTTTCTCCTTCCGGGTTCGATCTCCTCAAGATCGGAGCGTATCGTAACGACGCCGAGGCACAAGTGGCTAGCGATACCAGCTTCCAGGCACTGGTGATCGATGACGTCAGTGCCGGACAGCCCTTCGCTACCGCCGTTCCCGAACCCGGCAGCATCACCCTCCTCCTGGGCATGGGCGTAACCGGTGCAGGCTTCGTTGCCCGCCGCCGCAAGACACGCGCCTAAAGCCGTCTGAACTCCACGTACAACGCAGGAAGAGGCCGTAACATCATAAGGTGCCGCTAGGGCTGGTAAGCCGAGTCCTGGCGGGCGAGGAGGGCGAAGCGCGTTCCTCGGAATACATTGTCGGTCGTGTCCTAGCGTTGCCTCCTCTTCGTCTATGCCCTACTGAGGCAGCACGTGACGCTTCCGACAGGAAGCGATTGCCGACGGGTATACTGCCTGCCCCCAGTGTTGCCCACCCTCGGAGTAAATAGAGTTTCTGCGCCACCCTTCGCGCGCGTGCGCGTAACAGCGTTACAAAACTCTCATTACTCCCTCGCCAGTGCAAAAGGACGAGCGTATCCGTAACGATCCCGAGGCTTACTACGATCTCCTGCAGGCTGGCTTCCTCGATTAGTGCAGGCGTGATGGCGTCGAGCAGATTATGAATAAGCGCCTCGAACCGGTCCGCGAGCTCACTCTTTTTTATGTGCCCGTTGTTGGCGACTTCCGGCGTGATGAACTCACCCCGCACTCATCACCACGATTGCGCCGAGCCCGACAATAGAGAGATGTTCACCACTATTTCCGAAAGGTCGTCATTGCATATTTGATTACCCTTCTGTATTGGGTTTGAGGATGATTTCTATCTCGGCGAGTTCGTCCGTCGAGAGTTTGACGGCAGACGCTTTTGCGTTTTCGCGTACCTGTTCTGGGCGGGTCGCCCCGATGATCGGAGAGGCCATCGCCGGCTGATGCAGCAGCCAGGCAAGTGCGAGTTGCGTGAGCGCGAGGTCGCGCACCTGGGCGAACTTGCCCAGCGCTTGTAGGGTCGACAGATGCTTGTGCAGGTTCTTCTCGATGTCCCGATTGCCCTCACCGCGACTGCCTGCCGGAACGGATCCATCCAGATACTTGTCGGACAGTAGCCCTTGTGCCAGCGGCGAGTAAGGAATCAATCCGACACCCTCCTTCACGCAACGGGGAACATCGCGATCCTCGATGCCCCGGCCAAGCATGTTATAGTAGGGCTGTGCGGAGACGAACTTGGTGAGGTGATGGGCTTCGGCGATCCGCGCCGCTTCACCGATCAGTTCGCTGCCGAAGTTAGAGCAACCGATGTAGCGCACGTCGCCTCTCTTTACCAAATAGTCCAGAGCGCTCATGGTCTCTTCCAGAGGAGTCTCCGGGTCCGGCCAATGAAGCTGGTAAAGGTCAATATAGTCGGTCTGCAGGCGGCGCAGGCTGTCGTGACAGGCATCTATGAGGTGTTTGCGGCTCAACCCTTCGCCGTTTACGCCAGGCCACATCCGCCCCCGGCCCTTGGTGGCGATAGTGAGCGTGCGGCGGTCCTTCCCCTGCATCCAGCGTCCCATCACCTCTTCGGCCTTGCCGCCGGCGTAGACGTCGGCTGTGTCAAAGAAGTCGATGCCCTCTTCGATGGCTGCGTCGAGGACCGCGAAGGTCTGGGTGTCGTCGATGCGCTCACCGAAGTTGATCCATGCGCCGAGGCAGATCTCAGAGACCTTGAGCCCGGAGGAGCCCAATCGTCGGTAGTTCACTCTCTATTTGTCCTTTCGCCCTGCGAGGAGCGGCGGCGACACCTACCGCTCCTCGAAGAATAATGAGCCTCGTTAATGAGCCTCGTTGATGGGATATCGAAGTGCACATCCCGAAGATTACCAGCGCGTATTGGGGCCGAAGTCGGCGTTGTAGTAGCTCTGGCCTTCGACATGTTCGCCCGGTTTGACCAACGCATCCACACGCTTGTTGTCCTCCTCGGTGATTTTTACCTCCGAGGCCGCCAGGTTCACGTCGAGCTGCTCCACACTGTTGGGCCCGATGATCGGGCTGGTGACGCCGGGTTGCGCCGCGCACCAGGCGTTGGCAAAGGCGGTCATTGTACAGCCTTTGTCGTTGCAGAGCGCCTCCAGACCTTCGAGCACCTTCCACATCGCCTCCGTGAATTTGGAAGGGTCTTCGCGCGAGTTCTCCGGAGCGGGCTCCCCACGCCGGTACTTGCCAGTCAGCTTACCGCCCGCCAGCGGGCTCCAGGGAATGATGCCTAGACCGTAGCTGCGTGCCACTGGCACCAGCTCGCGCTCGATACGCCGATCCATGATGTGATAGGGAGGCTGTTCGCAGACAAAGCGGTTCAGGCTGTAGCGGTCGCTGACCCACAGCGACTCCACGACCTGCCAGGCGGCATAGGTGCTGGTACCGATATAGCGCACTTTGCCTTGTCGAACCAGATCATCCAGCGCCCGTAGCGTCTCGTCGATGGGAACAGCAGACTGCGGTCGGTGGATCTGGTAGAGGTCGATGTGGTCGGTCTGCAGCCGTTTCAAGCTGTCCTCACAGGCTTTGATAATGTTGAAGCGGGTATTGCCCCAGGCATTGGGTTCCTCATCGTCCATTTTGCCGTGGACCTTGGTGGCAAGGAAAACCTTATCGCGCTTACCGCCCTCTTTAAGCGCATTGCCGGTCATGGTCTCGCTCTTACCACGCCCGTACACGTTTGCGGTATCGATAAAATTACCGCCCTGGTCCAAGAAGCGATCGACCATGCGCGTCGCTTCCTCTTGTTCGGTCTTCCAGCCGAACGTCATCACTCCCAGACACCAGACGCTGACCTGTGCGCCTGTTCGTCCTAACGACCGGTATTCCATAGACTTCCTCCTTGGATAGGATGGGATAGCAATTCGTCCCTGGGGCGGGACGACCGTAGTGCCTGTGTCAACAGAGGAGGCGACGCGCATATCGTGTCCGATCATGATGGTTACAGAGGCTGTCGAGGCACGCCGTTCGCCGGAAGAGTCTTGCTACTCGGTCGGTGCTGATAGCGCTGGCTTCGACGTGCTTGTTCGCTCTTTGCGTTTTGGCCGGTGTGGGTTCTCCCCTGAGCGTATGTACTTGTAATAGGTATTGCGGCAGACCCCCAGGATCTCGCATATCTCTGAGATTGAGCGTGAAGTGTCGTTCTTGAGCGCCAGCGCTGCTTTCTGTTTATTGGGGTACATCACTCCCTTTGGACGCCCTCCCTTACGCCCTCGGGCACGTGCCGCAGACAGTCCGGCGTTGGTACGTTCACGGATCAAATCGCGCTCGAACTCCGCTAGCGAAGCGAAGATGTGGAAGATGAGCTTGCCTCCCGATGTGGTCGTGTCAATGCTCTCCTGAAGACTCCGAAACCCGATCCCTCTCTTTTCCAGGTCGCGCACCGTCTCGACCAGGTGCGGCAGCGAACGACCCAGGCGGTCGAGTTTGCAGACCACGAGCGTGTCTCCCGCGCGACACTCTTTCAAAGCTTGCGTCAGTCCGGGGCGTTCCGTTCTTGCGCCGCTCGCGGTATCGGTAAAGAGCCGTTCGCATCCGGCGGCTTCAAGCGCATCCTTTTGTAGATCGAGGTTCTGATCGTTCGTTGACACGCGCGCATAGCCGACAAGCATGGTATTAGCTCCTCCGTTCCTGTAGGTTGGAGCGTTTGTACCATGAAATTCATCTTCTGTCAACATTCTGGTATGCAGATAACTTATACCAGTTTTATGGTGCGACATCGGGCATCCGCGCGACCGAAAACGGGGCAAACCTTACGCCTATCCCTTGTACCACGAAAACGGCGATTTCAAGAACTCAAAAGAGATGCTGATGAAGAAATATGGTGACCCCACGGAGGACTCCGTATATTGGATGGATGACCTCTTTCGCGATGACTATTCGGAGTGGGGGGAGCGCCGTATCCGTAGGGCACGTCAGTTTTTTCACTACCTGGGACACGGATGAGACAACCATCATTCTCGCACTCAGAGGTGACAACTATGAGATCGACCTTAAAGTTGTATACACCAGCAAAAGAGCTGGGCCACTTGGAGAGCGCGGCGAAGGAACAAGCAGCCTTAGACGCGCTCTGAGGACTTGTACAACTTCCCTTCTGGAGCTGACGTTCCTGCCGAACTTGAGTCACTTCATGCTGACTGGCTTTAGCAGTTAGGTCGACACGTCCGCATTCGTCCCGAGGAGGGGCTGGGTCAGGTGGAAATGGCCCTCGATCTCATCGACGTGTACGTGCCAGTAGGACTTGGCGTCTTTCGTCGTCCTGCTCATGTTCTGCGCCAGCGGAAGGAAGTCAGTGAGCAGGAACAGGTGGCGGTTTACCGCCTTGAGCACCAGCGCCGTGCGCTCCCGCGTCAGCGCGCTCTTGTCGTAGAGGGAGCGCACTGCCAGCACCTGCCGCAGCTTCGCGGCGCTGGGATAGTTCTTGGTCGCCAGGGCCGCTCTCAGCGACGCGACGGGCTCGGCCATGTCGAGCTGCCCCCACAACGTGGGGAAGACCTTGTTGAGGTAGTTGGTCGCCTCGCCCGCGAGGAAGCGGCGCACCAGGTAGTTCTCCAAGACGCCCAGCGCTTCCGCCAGCTCCGCCGCTGTCAGCACTTGGTGCGCGTCGTGGAGCGCCAGCAGAAATGCTCCGCTGTGTGCGCGTACATTGCGCTCGATTTAGACTTTGATCAGCACTTTGGGCGAAAACTAGCACAACTCGTATTACAGTAGTAGATCGCCGAACCCGGCGTCCACAGCAACCCTGCCGTCACAAACCCCTCTTTATCGGTTGGCATATAAATCTTGTCCGTGCCCAGGCTCTTATGGTCTTTTTCGTATCCGTCCCAGTGCATGGCGATATTGTAGCGATGCGGCCCCCAGCGCGTTAGATGTTCCAGAATGTCGAACTCCATGCCACCGTCATTGGTGCTCTGGCGCTTTCACTGCGGGTCAGACACCTGCCTCGGCCCGGTAGAGTTCCGCCGTTCGGCCGGTACGCTCGCCGCCCATCAGGAGGGCCAGCAGCAGATAACAGGCGGGAACCAGATAAAAAGCCTGCCCTAACCCCCCGCTCTGGTTGCCCAGGCAGCCCATCAGCCAGGTGAAGAAGCCACAGCCGGGCACCCCGGCACAGGCGAGGAGGATCATCAGCATGGTCGTGTCTACTTGCGGCAGACGGTCCCCCGCATAGCTTTGCACACTCGGCCAGAATGGCGCCGTGGCGATACCCGATAGAAACAACAGGAGTAAGAACAGCCAGAGCGAAGGGGCGACCGGCAGGCCCAGGGTAAGGGCAGCGCCAGCGAGGGCCGAGACGACCACGAATGGCTTGAGCTGCGACTGCTTCACCCAATAGCCTCCCACGGTGCGTCCCAACACCATCCCCCCGGCGAAACCGGCGGTCCCCACTCCGCCAATCCAGGCGGATGTGCCAAAATGCAGCTGCAGGTAACTGGCGCTCCAGAAGGTGAGACAGAACTCCCCGCCGCCTGCCACGAACATCGCGGCAAAGAAGCGCCAGAACCGGGGAAGGCGCGCAATGGCGATGATCTGGCGCGCAATGGTGGCGCGATCCAGCCGGCGTGGATGTTCCGGGTAGGCGTGGTGCGGACGCTCAGGGCCAAGCAGGAGGAGCGCCGGAAGGAGCGCCAGGGCGGCTACTCCGCCCGTGCTCACACGCCAGGAGACATGCTGGGAAAGCAAGGCGCCCGTCAGCAATACCGTGGCAAACACGCCCACGGACCAGAACGCATGGGAGACGTTGACGTAGCGTCCCGGCTCCTCGGTATGCAGGTCCTGGACAAAGGGCGTGATTAGCCCCTCAATGACGCCCTCCCCCACTCCCGCCAGCAGCAGCGCTAGGAACACAAACCCATAGGTGGGGGCGAGCGCGCACAGTCCCATACCCATACCCATGCCGAGCACAGCCACGCCGAAGGTGCGTCGCTTGCCCCAGCGCCCCGCCCAGAAGCCGCACAGCAGGAGCGAGACCACCATCGCCAGAGTGCGGCCCAGATGCAGCGCGCCGCCCGCCGCCATCCCCCCGGCTTCTAAACCAAACCCTAGCTCACGCGCCAAAGAGACGAGCGAGACGGGGACGACGACCGAACCGGCCGCATACGCAACAAAGGCGAGGAAGGCGGCGTAATCGTAGCGTCCGAAGACCATGGGGGGCGTAGGCTTCATTCCGGAACTTTCTTGTCAGGCAGCTTCCAGGGCACCGGACATCTGGTGATTGGCGAAAGGGGCAAGTTGGTTGTTTTTGCACATTCCCCGTCAGTGTCAAATCGGGGTAACCTTCCATCGTTTCCACTTGGTAAGAGCGAGGTCTTTCTATCCCGATTGTGTCGGTATAGGGCCCGAGACTCCTGGCATACGGTGTCAGAAACGTGCAACAGGATCCTAGTCCAACACTTTTTCAGCCTCTTACCGGGGTAGGTCGAAGTATACGCTATTCCGACATTACTACCCATTCTCCTCTACTTGTGCATTGCATTATGGTTTTCGGAGGGTAAGGGAAAGGAACATCCGTCGGACGATTAGTATATTGACCTGCCCCCTTTGTGAGGAGCGAAAAATGAGTTAGTCCTCGCCTGTCTGATTGGTCGTTTGCTCGGCTGCAAACACCAACAGCATCTGCCCACTGTCGTCTTCCTGCGGGTTCATTTGCCACTCGTGCTTGAACTC